>NZ_JBFARL010000301.1:0-7201 GCF_040674655.1 Actinomadura sp. NPDC049753
GGCTCGGCACCACCCGGACCGTCCTGCTGATGGTGCCGACCCTGACCGCGCCGTTCTTCGGCCCCGTCTACACCGGCGCCGCGCGGGTCGCGGCCGCGGCTCGACTCCCTCACCGTCCGGGAGCGGGAGGTGATGCTGCTCGTCGCGGCCGGGCTCAGCAACGACGAGATCGCCGCCCGCCTCGTGCTCAGCCCCGCCACGGCCAAGACCCACGTCAGCCGCATCATGTCCAAGGTGGGCGTGCGGGACCGCTCGCAGCTCGTCATCCTCGCCTACGAGTCAGGCATGGTGAGCCCGCGCTGGGTGCGACCACGGAGGTAGGCGCGCCGCCGACCCGCAACCGGTGGGGTAGCGCGGAAGCCCGCCGCGGGCCGATGCGGCGGGGGCGGCCGCGTCCCGATCATGGGGACCATGAACCACACCGGCGCCATGATCGGGCTCGTGGTCGGCGGGGCCGCGGGCTTCCTGCTGACCGAGACCGTGGGAGCTTTCTTCACCTTCGTCCTGGACCGCACGCTCGACGTCGACGGCACCCCCGTCCTGCTGGCCGCCTTCATCGTCGTGCCGGTCCTGTCCGCCCTCGTCGGCGCCTTCGCCGGCTCGCGTTTCAGAACCGGCCGGTGAGCCCGGCCCCGGCGGTCAGGTCAGACGGGACCGGAGCAGGCAGAACTCGTTGCCCTCCGGATCGGCCAGGGGGACCCAGCTCTCCTCCCCGGTCTGCCCGATGTCCACCGGCCGCGCGCCGGCGGCCAGGAGCCGCTCCAGTTCGGCGTCCTGGTCGCGGTCCGTCGCGTTCACGTCGAAGTGCAGCCGCAGCTTGCCGTTCTTCGGGTCCTCGCTGCGGCTGAGGATCAACGTCGGCTGGAGCCCGCCGAACCCTTCCGGCGGGCCGATCTCGATGTCGTCGCCCTCCCTGTCCAGCTCCACGAACCCGAGCACCTCGCACCAGAACTCCGCGAGTCTGTCCGGGTCGCGGCAGTCGAGCACGAGCTCACTGATCCGGCACGCCATGGTCGGCCTCCACCAATCAAGATCGGTTATCGGCTCCCACGCTCTCAGAGACCCGTGCCGGGCGTCGAGCGAAATGCCGCGGGCCGGCTGGAGCGGTCCCGGGCGCCGCCCTAGAAGCGCAACCGCAGGCGGCCGGAGGCGAAGGCCTCCGCGACCCGGGCCTCGGTCCCGGCGACGTCCTCGTCCGAGGTGTCGAGCACGTGGCGCTCCAGCTCGCCGAGGTCGGCGAACTGGTCCCACATCGCCAGGACGGGACGGCGGTCCACCAGCGCGCCGGGCTCCGTCCGGGCCTGCGCACGGGCGAGCGTGACGTCGCGATGCGGACGAAGGGCCGCGTAGTGGAAGGGCACCCAGGGGCGCTGCCTCGCCTGCCGGCGGAAGTGGCCGAGCATCCACGGGCCGACGATCCCGTCGACGACCGTGACGAAGCCCCCGCTCGCGTAGGTGAACGCCGCACCGGCGATGACGTCCATGACCGTCTCGTTCTGGGAGTGCGACGCCGGCTCGTACGGCGGGATCGCTCCCGCCGCGATGCAGTGCCAGAAGTCGTCGGTGTGCAGGTGGACGGCCTTCTCCTCGCGGCGGGCGATCCGGGCCGCGACCGTCGACTTCCCCGCTCCGGGAGGGCCGGTCAGAACGAGAACGCTGCTGGGCACATGATCACCCTATGGCGGACGGCGGGACGGCCTGCGCCATACCGGGTCGCGGAGGGTGACGGTCATGGGCCAGAAGTGGGTCGCGGGGGCGCCAGACAGGCACTCCCTCACGGTAAGTGATCGGACCGTCGCACTCGGGAATGGGGAGCGTGACGTCGCTCCCCCGAGAGGAAACCGCGTATGTCGGCTCAGCGCCTGGCCCAAGGAGAGCCCCCCACCCGCGAGGCCGTCCCCACCACCATCCCGGCAGGAGACATCGACGAGGAGGACGCATGGCTGGTCGGCGAGGACGAGGGGGCGGCGCCCGAGCCGTGCACGAACATGTGAGCGGCGCGGGTCAGCTCTGAGCGAGCACGGCGCAGAGGGCGTCCAGAGCGGCCGGGTAGGCGGCGCCGACCGGGGTGCTGTATCCGACGACGAAGCCCTGAGGGCGTTCGCCGGGGTCCTGCCAGTGGTCGCGCAGAGGCATGAGGGCGAGGTCATGGAACGCGGCGCGGCGCATGACCTCGCCCTCACCCTGCCCGCCGTCCGGGAGCAGGACCAAGGCGTGCAGCCCGGCGGCGACCCCCTGGACCCGGACACGCGGGGCGCGGCCGCGCAGCGCCTCGACCAGGAGGTCGCGGCGGCGCCGGTAGCGCAGGCGGGCGGCGCGGACGTGCCGGTCGTAGGCGTGGGTGCCGATGAGGTCGGCGAGGACGAGCTGCGCGAGCGATGGGGTGTGGGCGTCGGCGAGGCGCTTGGCCTCCGCGAAGGGCTCGACCAGGTGCGCGGGCAGCACCAGCCATGCCAGGCGCAGCGCCGGGGCCAGGGTCTTGGACGTGGTGCCGCCGTAGACGACGTGGTCGGGCGCCGTCCCCTGCAGGGCCCCGACCGGATGGCGGTCGTAGCGGAACTCGCCGTCGTAGTCGTCCTCGACGATCGTGCCGCCGGCCTCGCGGGCCCAGGCGGCGAAGGCGCGGCGGCGGTCCGGGCGGAGGGTCGCTCCGGTCGGGTACTGGTGCGCCGGCGTCAGCACGGCCGCGCCCCCCGGGCCGAGCCGGTCCGGACGCGCGCCGCGCTCGTCGACGGGCAGCGGGACGACGGCGAGCCCGGCGCGCCGGACGATCGCGCGGTGGAACGGATGCCCCGGCTCCTCCATCGCCATCGAGTGCGTTCCGAGGTCCCGCAGGACGGAGGCGAGGAGGCCGAGGGACTGGGCGTACCCGGACGTGACCACGATCCGGGCGGGGTCGGCGTGCACGCCCCTGGCCCGGCCGAGGTATCCGGCCAGCGCCTCGCGCAGCTCGCGGCGTCCGCGCGGGTCGCCGAGCGCGTGCACGTCGGGCGGGGCGGACGCGAGGACGCGGCGCGTCGAGCGCAGCCACGCCGTGGAGGGGAACGTGCTCAGGTCGGGCCGCCCGGGCAGCAGGTCATGCGCCGGCGCCTCGGCGGACGCCGGTTCCGCGGGCGCGGGCGCCGGCGCGGGCCCGGCCGCGACCCGCGTCCGCCCGCCGGGGACGGCCGTGAGGTAGCCCTCCGCCGTGAGCTGGTCGTAGGCGGCGCTGACCGTCCCGCGCGCCAGGCCCAGCTCGGCGGCCAGCGCGCGGGTCGAGGGGACGACGTCGCCGGGGGCCAGGCGCCGGGACCTGACGGCCTCGCGGAGGGCGCGTTCGAGTCCGGCGCGGCGGCCGCCCGAGGGGTCGACGTCCAGATGCAGGTCGACCGAGCCGGCCCAATCTCCGCGCATGGAACTGGATCTTAATCCTGGTCCGGTCGGCTTCTAGATTCGGACCATGATTGTTCTCGCGCAGCTCAGCGACACCCATCTGGACGGCGGCGACGGGCGGGCCGAACGCGCGGCCCGCGTCATGGACCACCTGAACGGCGTGCCGGTCGACGCCGTCCTCGTCACCGGGGACATCGCCGACCACGGCGAGCCCGCCGAGTACGAGCAGGCCCGCAAGGTCCTCGCGTCGGGGCATCCGGTCCTGACCTGCCCCGGAAACCACGACAGGCGCGGCCCGTACCGGGAGTTCCTGCTGGACGAGCCGCCGGGCGACGGCCCGGTCAACCGCGTCCACGAGATCGGCGGGGCCACCTTCCTGATGTGCGACTCGACCGTCCCCGGCGAGGCCCACGGGCGCCTCGACGACGAGACGATCGGGTGGCTCGACCGGCGGCTCGCGGAGGCACCGGACGCGCCCGCGTTCGTCTGCTTCCACCACCCGCCCGTGAGGCTCCAGATCCCGTACGTGGACGGGATCCGGCAGTTCGGCGAGCGGCGCCTGGCCGAGGTGGTCCTGCGGCACCCGCAGGTCGTGGCGCTGCTGTGCGGGCACGCCCACACGGCGGCGGCCACGACCTTCGCGGGACGGCCCCTGCTCGTCGCCCCGGGCGTCGTGTCCACCCTCCGGCTGCCGTGGCAGCAGGGCGACATCGCCGACCTGACCGCTCCCCCGGGCGTCGCCTTCCACGTCCTGGACGACGACGGCCGGCTGAGCACGCACTACCGCACCTTCTAGCGGTGCGCGGTCCGGGTCGCGGCGTCGCTCCCCGTCCCGGCCCGGGCTAGATGTGCTCCATCAGGAAGACCGCGGCCGTGCCGGGAGCCAGCGCTTCGAAGACGTGCGGGGCGTCGCCGGGGTAGGCGAGGTAGTCGCCGGGCGCCAGCTCCAGCGGCCCTGTCGCGGGCCCGGCCAGGGCGCGGCCGGCGCTGAGGACGACGTGCTCGGTGGTGCCCGGCGGGTGCGGGTCGGAGACCCTCGGCTCGCCCGGCTCCGCCGTGACGCGGTAGAGGTCGCGGCGCGCGTGCGGCGGGGACGACGCCAGCAGCGTCGCCGTGTAGTCGGCCCGGTCGGAGTGCGCGGCCGGCCCCTCCCCAGCCCGGACCACCCGAACGGCCTGGCGCGGCGGGTCCACCAGGCGACTGAAGGGCACGTCCAGGGCCGTCGCCAGGGCCCACAGCGTCTCCACGCTCGGGTTCCCGGCGCCCGACTCCAGCTGGGAGAGCGTCGACTTGGCCAGGCCCGCGCGCCTGGCCAGCTCCGTCTGGGACATCCCGGCGCGCTCGCGCTCCCGCCGGATCGACGCCGCGATCACCGCGATCACATCCACTCGCCCGCTCCCGCCCTCCGAAGGTAGTGTTCACTGTACTGGACAATTGTTCGCCACAACGAACGGAACTGAGCATGAGGCACCTCGGCATCCTCGCCCACAGCGCGGAAGGCGCCGCGCTGTGCTTCCGGACCTTCTGCCAGGAGGGCTTCCGCGAGCTGGGCCCCGACGACCACCCGGACGTGACGCTCGACCTCATCGCGCTCGCGCGCAGCATGCCCTCGTGGGACGCCGGGGACCACGCCCGGATCAGGGAGATCCTGGCCGAGAGCGCCCGGCGGCTCGCCGCGGCGGGCGCGGACTTCTTCGTCTGCCCCGACAACACCGCGCACCTGGCCCTCGAACACCCCGGCGCCGACCTGGCGCTTCCCGGCCTGCACATCGTCCAGGTCGTCGCCGACCAGGCCGCCCGCGACGGCCGCACGCGCGTCGGCGTGCTCGGCACCCGCTACACCATGGACGGGCCGCTCTACCCGCGCGAGCTGGCCGCGCGCGGCATCGCCGCCGAGGTCCCGGACCCGGCCGACCGGGAGACCGTCGACCGGATCATCTTCGAGGAGCTGGTCAACGGGGTCTTCACCGAGGACTCGCGCCGCGAGTACGTCCGGATCATCGAGCGCCTCGCCGGGCGCGGATGCGACGCGGTCGCGCTGGTGTGCACCGAGATCCCGCTCCTGGTCACGCCCGAGGCGTCGCCGCTGCCCACGCTCGACTCCACCCGCCTGCTGGCCCGCGCCGCCTTCGACGTGGCCGCGGACCGCCGTCCCGTCCCGGCCTGGCGCGGCGGACGCTTCGACGCCCGTTGAAACGATCCGCCCCCAGAGTGGTGGCATGGACTTCGGAGGTACGGAGAAGGCGAGCCGCTTCCGGCGGCTCCACCACGGGGACCGTCCGCTGGTGCTGCCGAACGCGTGGGACTTCGCGAGCGGCGCGGCGCTGGCCGAGGCCGGGTTCCCGGCGATCGGCACGACGAGCCTCGGCGTCGCCGCGGCGGCCGGGAAGACCGACGGGGCCGGGGGCACGCGCGCGGAGACGATCGCGCTCGCCCGGACGCTGGCGCGGCTGCCCGTCCCGGTGACCGTCGACGTCGAGGGCGGGTTCTCCGACCGGCCCGGCGACGTGGCCGCGCTCGCCGCCGAGCTCGCCTCGTACGGGATCGCCGGGCTCAATCTGGAGGACGGCCGCGCCGACGGCACCCTCGCCTCCGTCCGCGACCAGGCGGCCGTCATCGCGGCCGTCAAGGAGGCCGCGCCGGCGATGTTCCTCAACGCCCGCACCGACACGTTCTGGCTGGGCGCGCCGGACCTGGAGGAGACGCTGCGGCGGGCGCGGGCGTACGCGCGGGCGGGAGCGGACGGGATCTTCGTCCCGGGGATCGCCGGCGACGCCGACATCCGGGCGGTCCTGGAGGCCACCGGCCTGCCGCTGAACGTGCTCCACCTGCCGGGCGAGACCGACCACCCGCGGCTCGCCCGGCTCGGCGTGCACCGGGTGAGCACCGGTTCGCTGCCGTTCCGCGCGGCGCTGCGCGCGGCGGTCGCCGCGGCCCTCGACGTGACCGGGGAGGGCGACGCCCCTCCCGTGCCGTCGTACGGGGACGTCCAGCAGCTCGTCAGTGGCCGGTGATCCGGTCGGCGAGGCGGGCCAGGCCCGAGGTCCGCGCGGACGGCGCGGACGACTCGCGGGCGTCGGCCGCGCGGTAGAGGGCGTACATCGCGTGGACCCCGAGCCAGCGGAGGGGTTCGGGCTCCCAGCGGCGGACGCGGCGGTCCACCCACGGAAGCGCCGTCAGGTCGGTGTCACGGCCCAGGACGAGGTCGCGGAGGGTGCGGCCGGCGAGGTTCGCGGTGGCGACGCCGTGGCCGGTGTAGCCGCCGGCGTGGCCGAGCCCGGTCGCGCGGTCGAGGACGACCGTCGCGCACCAGTCGCGGGGGACGCCGAGGACGCCCGACCAGGCGTGCTCCACCGCTCCCTCGTCGGCGACGGCGGGCAGCATCCCGGCGAGCATCGTCCAGAGCGCGTCGACGGTGGACGGCTCGGTCCGCCCGCCGTCGTCCACGCGCGACCCGTACCGGTAGGGGCGGCCCCGGCCGCCGAAGGCGATGCGGCCGTCGGCGGTGCGCTGCGCGTACATGTAGTAGTGCGCCATGTCGCCGAGCAGCTCGCGGCGCTCCCACCCGATCGCCTTCCAGGCGCGGGCGGGCAGCGGCGTCGTGACGATCATCGAGCTGTTCATCGGGAGCCAGTCGCGGCGGTGGCCGGGCAGCGCGGCGGTGAAGCCCTCGGTGGCCCGCAGCACGTACTCGGCGGCGACGGTCCCGAACGGGGTGACCGCGGCGGCCGCCCCGTCCGGCCGGCGGGGGTCGATCCGCACGACCGGCGTCCGCTCGTAGATCCGCACGCCGAGCCGCCGGACCGCCGCGGCGAGCCCCCGGACGAGC
>NZ_JBFARL010000302.1:0-7185 GCF_040674655.1 Actinomadura sp. NPDC049753
GCCGCTCCCGTGGACGTGGCTGACCGAGCCGGAACTGGAGTTCTACGTCGACGCCTACAGCCGCAGCGGCTTCACCGGCGGGCTGGCCGCTCGGCCCCGCCGACCGCGACCTCGTCGTGCGGGTCCGGCAGGCGGGGCTGTGGGAGATCCCCGTCGGCCGGGAGGCCGAGCGCCGCGCCGCGCGGGCCGCGACCCGCCGCAACCTCGGCGAGATCGCCCGCCAGCACGCCCGCCTGGACGAACTGGACCGCGCGGTCGCCGCCAGGCTGAACGTCCCGCTGCCGAACCAGCCCACGCCGGACCAGCAGAGCTGGATGTCGGAGATCACCGGCAAGTCGGGGAACGACTACGACCGGACGGCCGTCGCCCGCCTGCGGATGGCGCACGGCCAGATCTACCCGGCGATCGCCGCCGTGCGCGGCAGCACCCGCAACACGCTCGTGCGGAACTTCTCCGAGCAGTGCGAGACGTTCGTCCGCACCCACATGCGGCTGCTGGAGGGCACCGGATTCGTCACCGGCGACATGCTGCCCGACCCGCCCCAGGCCACCGGCGCGCCCCCGCCCGGGGACCCCGGGCACTCGCACGGCCCGGCGCCGGCCGCGACCACGCTGCTGGGCGGGGGGTAGGCCGGACCGGTCCCCGTCAGGCGGGCAGCTCGGCGACCAGCGCGTCCAGGGTGGCGCCGAGCGGGGCGTCCAGCGTGACCAGGGCGTGCGGGTCGCCCCGGGTGGCGCCGCGGTTGACGATCGCCACGGGGACGCCGTGCCGCGCCGCGTGCCGGACGAACCGGTAGCCCGACAGCACGGTCAGCGACGACCCCAGCACCAGCAGCGCCCCCGCCCGCTCCGTCAGCGCGTAGCAGTCCCCGACGCGGGCCGGGGGCACGTTCTCCCCGAAGAAGATCACGTCGGGCTTGAGCGCGCCGCCGCACCGCTCGCAGCCCACGATCCGGAACGCCTCGACGGCCTCGTCGCGCAGGACGGCGTCGCCGTCGGGGTTGATCGTCTCGGCGCGGGCCGTCCAGCCGGGGTTGGCCGCGCGCAGCCGCTCGTCGAGCCGCTCGCGCGCGGACCGCTCGCCGCAGGACAGGCACAGGACGCGGTCCAGCGCGCCGTGCAGCTCGATCACCCCGCGCGCGCCCGCGGCCTGCTGGAGCCCGTCGACGTTCTGGGTGATGATCCCGGCCAGCAGGCCGCGCCGCTGCAGCTCGGCGACCGCGCGGTGCCCCGCGTTCGGGCGGGCCCGCGCGATGTGCCGCCAGCCGAGATGGCTGCGCGCCCAGTAGCGGCGCCGCGCCGCCTCGCTCCCGGTGAACGCCTGGTAGGTCATCGGCTCCGCGCGCCGCCGGCGGCCCGTCTCCCCGCGGTAGTCGGGGATGCCCGACTCGGTCGACAGACCCGCGCCGCTCAGCACCACCACGTCGCCGTCCGAGACGAGGTCGGCCAGCATCGGCAGGCCGGTCTTCGTCCCGTTCCCCGCAAGCTCCGTCACCCTTCCATGGTGCACGACCGGAGCGGGTGGCGGCGCTGGGCCCCGTCCGGCATCGCGGGCGGGCCGGCTGTGAGGGCCACTTAACGCGGGGGTGACAGCGAGGATCTTTGCGGGTAATACGGGCCGCCGAGGATCGGTCCCATGGGAGCCGACAGCAGACCGGACAAGCGCCTGGTCGTCGCCGGCCACGGGCCGGCCGCGCACCGCCTGGTGGAGGCGGTGCGCGAGCGCGACACCGCCGGCACGTGGACGATCACGGTGATCGGCGAGGAGCCCCGCACCGCCTACGACCGCGTGGCGCTCACGACGCATCTGGAGGGGGCCGACCTGGCCTACCCCGCCCACGACGGCGCGGTCACCGTGCGGACCGGGGAGCGGGTCACCGGGATCGACCGCGCGGCCCGGACGGTCGCCACCTCGACGAGGAACGCCGTCCCCTACGACGCGCTCGTCCTGGCCACGGGGTCCGCGCCGTTCGTCCCTCCCGTCCAGGGGCGGGACCTGCCCGGAGTCTTCGTGTACCGCACGATCGACGACCTGGACGCGATCCGCGCGTACGCGCGGGGCAGGGCCACCGGCGCCGTCGTCGGCGGCGGCCTGCTCGGCCTGGAGGCGGCCCGCGCGATCCAGGGCCTCGGGCTGCGCAGCGGCGTCGTGGAGGTGGCGCCGTGGCTGATGCCGCGCCAGCTGGACGAGGGCGGCGGCGCGATGCTGCGCCGCCACATCGAGGGGCTCGGCATGGCCGTGCACGCGGGCACCCCCATGCGGGCCCTGGAGGCCGGTGAGGACGGCGCGGTCCGGCGCGTCGTCCTGGAGGACGGCACGGTGCTCGACGCCGAGGTCGTGGTGTTCTCCGCCGGGATCCGCCCGCGCGACGAGCTGGCCCGCGGCTGCGGGCTGCCGGTGGGGGAGCGCGGCGGGATCGTGGTGGACGCCTCCTGCCGCACCGAGGACCCCGCCGTCTTCGCGATCGGCGAGTGCGCCCTGGTCGGCGGCACGGTGTACGGGCTGGTCGGGCCCTGCTTCTCGATGGCGGAGGTGGTCGCGGACCGGCTGCTGTCCCCCGCGAGCACGGCGGTGTTCGAGGGCGCGGACATGTCGACCAAGCTCAAGCTGATGGGCGTCGACGTCGCCAGCTTCGGCGACCCGTTCGCCGGGCCCGAGCGGGGCGCGCTCGGCGTCACCTACACCGACCCGGTCGCCGGGGTCTACAAGCGGCTCGTCGTCAGCGACGACGCGCGGACCCTGCTCGGCGGCGTCCTCGTCGGCGACGCCGAGGCCTACGGCACGCTCCGCGCCCACGTCGGCGGCGGCCTGCCGGGCGCGCCCGAGCAGATGCTGTTCGGCGGCACCGAGGCGGCGGGCGGCGACCTGCCCGGCGCGACGGTCATCTGCTCCTGCAACAACGTCACCGCCGAGGGCATCCGCCGCACGGTCGCCGAGTGCTCCCTGACCGACGTCGCGGGAGTGAAGGACCGCACCAGGGCCGGGACGAGCTGCGGCAGCTGCGTCCCGCTGGTGAAGCGGATCCTGGACGCCGAGCTGACCGCCGCGGGGATCGAGGTCAGCAAGGCGATCTGCGAGCACTTCGACTACAGCCGCGCCGAGCTGTTCGACATCGTCCGGGCCGGGCGGGTCGGGAGCTTCACCCAGCTCGTCCAGGAGCACGGGACGGGCCGCGGCTGCGACATCTGCAAGCCCGCCGTCGCCTCCATCCTCGCCAGCCTGGGCAACGGCCACATCCTCGAAGGCGAGCAGGCGGCGCTGCAGGACACCAACGACCACTTCCTGGCCAACCTTCAGAAGAACGGCACGTACTCGGTGGTCCCGCGGGTCCCCGGCGGGGAGATCACCCCCGAGCGGCTCATCGTGATCGGGGAGGTGGCGCGCGACTTCGGGCTCTACACCAAGATCACCGGCGGTCAGCGGATCGACCTGTTCGGCGCCCGCGTCGAGCAGCTGCCCGAGATCTGGCGGCGGCTCGTCGAGGCCGGGTTCGAGTCCGGCCACGCCTACGGCAAGGCGCTGCGCACGGTGAAGTCGTGCGTGGGCTCCACCTGGTGCCGCTACGGCGTCCAGGACTCGGCCGCGATGGCGATCCGGCTGGAGCTGCGCTACCGCGGGCTGCGCGCCCCGCACAAGCTGAAGTCGGCCGTGTCCGGCTGCGCCCGCGAGTGCGCCGAGGCGCAGAGCAAGGACTTCGGCGTCATCGCCACCGAGAACGGCTGGAACCTCTACCTCGCCGGGAACGGCGGCATGCGGCCCCGGCACGCCGACCTGTTCGCCACCGACCTCGCCGACGATGAGCTGATCACTTACATCGACCGCTTCCTGATGTTCTACATCCGCACCGCCGACCGGCTCCAGCGCACCGCGAGCTGGCTGGAGTCCCTCGACGGCGGCCTGGACTACCTGCGCGAGGTGATCGTGGACGACCGGCTCGGCATCTGCGCCGACCTCGACGCGGCCATGGCCCGCCACGTCGCGTCCTACTCCGACGAGTGGCGCGACACCCTGGAGGACCCCGAGCGGCTCCGCCGGTTCGTCTCCTTCGTCAACGCGCCGCAGACCCCCGACCCGAGCATCGCCTTCGAGGTCGAGCGCGACCAGATCAAGCCGCTCCCCCTGGAGGTGAAGCGGTGAGCGCCGCGGACCCGGCGGGCGTGGTCGTCGTCGGCAACGGCATGGCCGGCTCCCGGTTCGTGGACGAGCTGCGGTCCCGGGACGCCGCGACGCCGGTGACGGTGTTCGGCGCGGAGGCGCAGCGCCCCTACAACCGGATTCTGCTGTCGAACGTCCTCGCCGGGAAGACGCGGCCCGACCACATCAGCCTTGTCGACGCCGCCTGGTACGCCTCCCACGGCGTGGACGCCCGGCTCGGCGTCGAGGTCACCCGCATCGACCGCGCGGCCAAGACCGTGCACGCCTCGGACGGGACGGTCACCCCCTACGGCACGCTCGTCCTCGCGACCGGCAGCACCGCGTTCGTCCCGCCGATGCCGGGCCTGGAGGACGGCCTTCCGCGCGGCGCGCAGGTGTTCCGCACGCTGGAGGACTGCCGCCGCATCTCCGCCCTGGCCGAGTCGGCGCGCCGCGCGGTGGTCGTCGGCGGCGGACTGCTGGGCATCGAGGCGGCGCGCGGGCTCACCGGCCTTGGCCTGGAGGTGACCGTCCTGCACCTGGCCGGGCACCTCATGGAGCGCCAGCTCGACCCGGCCGCGGGGAAGGTCCTGGCCCGCACCCTGGAGGCGCTCGGCATCGGCACCCGGCTGCAGGCCGCCGTCACGGGGCTGCGCACCGCCGGCGGCGCGGTGACCGGCGTCGAGCTGGCCCTGCCCGGCGGCGGGACCGAGGTCGTCGACGCCGACCTGGTCGTCCTGTCCTGCGGTGTCCGGCCCGAGGTGGGCCTGGCCCGGGACGCGGGCCTGGCCGTCGGCCGGGCCGTGATCGTCGACGACGAGCTGCGGTCGGTGACCGACCCGGCCGTCCGCGCCATCGGCGAGTGCTCCGAGCACCGCGACGAGGTGTACGGGCTGGTGGCGCCCGCGTGGGAGCAGGCGGCCGTGCTCGCGGGGCTGCTCGCCGGCACCGACCCCGCGGCGCGGTTCACCGGCGCCCGCCAGATCACCCGGCTCAAGGCCGCCGGGATCGAGCTGGCGTCGATGGGGGAGACGCACTTCGGCGACGACGACGAGGACGTGGAGGTCGTCCGGTTCACCGACGCGGCGCGCGGCACCTACAAGAAGGCCGTGATCCGGGACGGGCGGCTGATCGGCGCGATCCTGCTCGGCGAGACCTCCACCGCCGGGACGCTCACCCAGCTCTACGACCGGGCCTCGCCGCTGCCCGCCGAGCGCCTCGGCCTGCTGTTCCCCGGCGTCGGCGCGGCGCCCGAGGCCGAGTCGCCGGTGCGGATGCCGGACGCGGCGACCGTCTGCCAGTGCAACAACGTCAGCAAGGGCCAGATCCGCGCCTGCTGGCAGCGCGGCGCCCGCACGGCCGAGGCCGTCGCGCGCGCCACCCGGGCGAGCACCGGATGCGGGAGCTGCCGCTCCGCCGTGGAGGGCATCGTCGCCTGGCTGGAGGAGCAGGACACCGTGGACGTCGCCTGAGCGGCGGCGGGTAGGCTCCGCCGCATGCTCGACGGACGCCCGCTGATCGACGCGCACGTGCACGCCGCCCGGCTGCCCACGCTCCGCCCGGCCTGGCGGCGCTGGGCGGAGGAGTTCGGCTCGTCCCACCCCTGGCAGGACCTCTACGACGAGGACGGCACGCTCGTGCCCGAGCGGGTGGACGCCTACTTCGAGAGTGAGGGCGTCGACGTCGCCCTGCTGCTGTGCGAGTACAGCCCGCGGACCACCGGCACGCAGCCCATCGAGGACCTGCGGCCCCTGCTGGAGCACAACCCGCGGCGCTTCAGGCCGATCGCCAACGTCAACCCGCACCTGCACTACCCGGTCGGCGCCGAGGTCGAGCGGCAGCTCGGGTTCGGCGCCGTCGCGCTGAAGCTGCACCCGGTGCACGGCGGGTTCAGCGTCGCCGACCCCGAGCTCCACCCCGCCTACGAGGTGTGCCGCGACGCCGGCGTCCCGGTCGTCGTGCACTGCGGGACCAGCTCGTTCCCCGGCTCGGTCAACCGGTACGCCGACCCCACCGCGGTCGACGACGTGCTGCGGCTGTTCCCCGGCCTGACGTTCGTCCTCGCCCACGGCGGGCGCGGTTGGTGGTACGACGCCGCCGCGTTCCTCGCGCTGTCCCGCGAGGAGGTGTGGATCGAGCTGTCCGGGCTCCCGCCCCGCCGGCTCCCCGAGTACTACGCCCGGCACGACCTGCGGCGCCTGGCCCGCAAGTTCGTCTTCGGCACGGACTGGCCCGGCGTGCCCGGCATCGCCCGCAACGCCCGCGCCGTCGCCGCCCTCGGCCTGGACGAGGAGACCCTCGCGCTCGTCCTCGCCGGCAACGCACTGCGGGTCTACAAGGGCCTGACCGTCCCGCCGCCCGCCCGAGAGGACCCTCGCATGCCCGACGCGGACCCCTTCACCGACGACGTCGTCAGGCAGATCGCCCGGCACATGAACGAGGACCACGCCGCCGACTGCCTGACGATCTGCCGCGCGCTCGGCGGGCGCCCCGGCGCGACCGCGGCGCGGATGACCGGACTGGACGCGGAGGGCATCGAGTTCGCCGTCGCCGACGGGGGCGTCGAGCACCCGGTCCGGATCCCGTTCGGCGAGCGGCTCACGGAGCGTCCGCAGGTCCGCCGCGAGGTCGTCCGCATGACCGAGCGCGCCCGCGCCGCGCTCGCCGGCGGGCGGGACGCTCCCGGCGGGCCGTAGGCGGCGTACGCCGCGTGACCGGCCGCTGACCGGCGGGAACGCCCCTTCCGTCGCAAAACCGGTTATCGGTCGGCCGAAAAGGGGGCGCGGTTTCGGGAGCGGGCTGGAGGAGATCCGGTAGGCAGCCGAGGGGCCCGCGGTGGGCCCCCGACCCCCACGGAGGCCGACATGCTCGCGATCGTCGCCGCGATCGTCTTCGCACTCGCCCTGTTGTTCGACCTGGCCGACATCTCCTCGGACGCCATCAACAACAGCACCCTGACCGTCCTCGGCCTGCTGCTGATCGCCCTGCACCTCGGCGGCGTCGGCACCGGCGCCTCCGCGAGCTGGCGGCCGCGGCGGCCCGGCCCCCGGG
>NZ_JBFARL010000303.1:0-7122 GCF_040674655.1 Actinomadura sp. NPDC049753
GGTCGTGATGGTGTTCGCGCAGTGGGCGGCGACGACGACGCTCGGTACGGCGGCGATCGCGATGTACTCGCTGGCGATGCTGCGTCCGCCAGGGACGCAGCATGCCCGGGTCGGCCGCGCCGCGCGCCGCCGCCCGCCCCTCCTCCAGCAGCCCGAGCACCTGCCGCGCGTACCCGGCGTAGACCGCGCCCGCGCCGGTCAGCCTGACGCCCCGCCCCTCCCGCGAGACGAGCGGGACGCCGAGCTCCCGGGTCAGCGCCGCGACCGCCGCCGACACCGCGGACTCGGTCACGTACAGCCGCCGCGCCGCCGACCGCACGGACCCGGTGTCGGCGAGCGCGACGAGCGCCCGCAGCCGCGCCTCCGTCACGTCCCGCCTCCTCGTTCAAGCGAATGCTCAACTGTCACCGTAGAACACTTGATGGACATCGCAAGTGTCGGGAGGCGATTCTCGGACGCGTCACGGTTCCACGTGGCCGGGACGCGGCGCTCCCCCCGAACCCCTGGGACATGCCGTCCTCCACCGGGGCGGCGCGCCGCGTCCCGCCACATCCAGGCTTCGGCTGAAGGAGAGCGGCGATGAGCGCGGGCAGATGGTCGGCGGGCGTGATCCCCTACGCGGAGATGGGCTACTGGCGCCCGGACTACGAGCCGAAGGACAGCGACATCCTCGCCGCCTTCCGCATCACGCCCCAGCAGGGCGTGCCGCCGGAGGAGGCGGGCGCGGCCGTCGCGGGCGAGTCGTCCACCGCGACCTGGACGGTCGTGTGGACCGACCGTCTCACCTCCTACGAGAACTACCAGGGCAAGTGCTACAAGGTGGAGCCCGTCCCCGGCCAGGGCGACCAGTTCATCGCCTACATCGCCTACGACCTCGACCTGTTCGAGGAGGGCTCGATCGCGAACCTGACGTCGTCCATCATCGGGAACGTCTTCGGGTTCAAGGCGCTGAAGGCGCTGCGCCTGGAGGACATGCGGATCCCGGCCCACTACGTGAAGACGTTCCAGGGCCCGGCGCACGGCATCGTCATGGAACGCGAGCACCTCGGCAAGTTCGGCCGCCCCCTGCTGGGCGCGACCGTCAAGCCGAAGCTCGGCCTGTCGGCCCGCAACTACGGGCGCGTCGTCTACGAGGCCCTCCGCGGCGGCCTGGACTTCACCAAGGACGACGAGAACATCAACTCCCAGCCGTTCATGCGCTGGCGCGACCGCTTCCTGTACTGCATGGAGGGCGTCAACCGGGCGCAGGCCGCGACGGGCGAGGTCAAGGGCCACTACCTCAACGTCACCGCCGCGACGATGGAGGACATGTACGAGCGCGCCGACTTCGCCAAGGAGCTCGGCAGCGTCATCGTGATGATCGACCTCACCGTCGGCTACACGGCGATCCAGTCGATGGCCAAGTGGGCGCGCAGGAACGGCGTCATCCTGCACCTGCACCGCGCGGGCCACTCCACGTACACGCGGCAGAAGACCCACGGCGTGAACTTCCGCGTCATCGCCAAGTGGATGCGCCTCGCGGGCGTCGACCACATCCACGCCGGGACGGTCGTCGGCAAGCTCGAAGGCGACCCCAACAGCGTCCGCGGCTACTACGACACCCTCCGCCTCGACCGCGTGGAGGCCGACCCGGTGAAGGGCCTGTACTTCGACCAGGAGTGGGCGTCCATGCCGGGCACGATGCCCGTCGCGTCCGGCGGCATCCACGCCGGGCAGATGCACCAGCTCCTGCACTACCTGGGCGAGGACTCGATCCTGCAGTTCGGCGGCGGGACGATCGGCCACCCGATGGGCATCGCCGCCGGGGCCGCCGCCAACCGCGTCGCGCTGGAGGCGATGATCAAGGCCCGCAACGAGGGCCGCGACTACCTCGCCGAGGGCCCCGGCATCCTGCGCGCCGCCGCCAAGCACAGCCGCGAGCTGGACGTCGCCCTGTCCACCTGGGGCGACATCACCTTCACCTACGAGTCCACCGACACCCCCGACGCCGCCCCGACCCCCGTGAGCGTGTGACATGCGGATCACCCAGGGCACCTTCTCCTACCTGCCCGACCTCAGCGACGACGACATCGCCAAGCAGATCGCCTACGCCCTGGACCAGGGCTGGCCCTGCTCGGTCGAGTTCACCGACGACCCCCACCCGCGCAACCCCTACTGGGAGATGTGGGGCCTGCCGATGTTCGACCTCACCGACCCGGCCGGCGTCCTGTACGAGGTCAACGAGTGCCGCAAGGCCTACCCGGACCGCTACGTCCGGCTGAACGCCTACGACGCCCGCTACGGGCGGCAGACGACGGCGCTGTCGTTCATCGTCCAGCGCCCGGCCGAGGAGCCCGGCTTCCGGCTCGACCGCACGGAGACCTCCGACCGGCGCGTCCGCTACACGCTGCACCCCTACGCCCTCGACCGTCCCGAGGGGGACCGCTACGGGGCGGGACGTTGAGCGAACGCCCCGGTTTCGGGATGCGGCAGAACGGTTCCGCGGCGGACCTCCGGCAGGATCCCGCGGCGGAGCCGCTCCCCGCCGACGCCCGCGTCGACCTCGCCGAGGAGCGCGCCGACTCCCAGATCGACGCCGTCCTCACGGCCCTGGACGCCGAACTCGTCGGCCTCGCCCCCGTCAAGACCCGCATCCGGGAGATCGCCGCGCTGCTGCTCGTCGACCGCGTCCGGGCCCGGTTCGGCATCGAGTCGGGACGTCCCAACCTGCACATGTGCTTCACCGGCAGCCCCGGGACGGGCAAGACGTCCGTGGCCGTCCGGCTCGCCGAGCTCCTGCACCGCCTCGGCTACGTCCGCCGCGGCCACCTGGTCTCCGTCACCCGCGACGACCTCGTGGGCCAGTACGTCGGCCACACCGCGCCCAAGACCAAGGAGGTCCTGAAGCGCGCCATGGGCGGCGTCCTGTTCATCGACGAGGCGTACTACCTGTACCGGGCCGAGAACGAGCGCGACTACGGGCAGGAGGCCATCGAGATCCTCCTCCAGGTCATGGAGAACCAGCGCGACGACCTGGTGGTCGTCCTCGCCGGCTACAAGGACCGCATGGACTCCTTCTTCGCGTCCAACCCCGGCATGAGCTCCCGCATCGCCCACCACATCGACTTCCCCGACTACGAGCCCGCCGAGCTGGAGGCCATCGGCCGCCTGATGATGGACCGCGAGGGCTACGCCCTCGCCCCCGAGACCGAACCCGTCTTCCGCGACTACCTGGCCCGCCGCCGGGCCCGGCCCCGCTTCGCCAACGCCCGGTCCGTCCGCAACGCGATCGAGCGCGCCCGCCTGCGCCACGCCAACCGCCTCCTGGCCCACCCGGGCGAGGTGGACCGCGAGGCCCTCACCACCCTCCACCCCGAGGACTTCCTGACCAGCCGAGTCTTCGAGGAGGCCCGCCTGGGCTGACGGCGGCCCCACCCGAGCCGTCCACCGCCCGCGGCGAGGCGGGTGCCGGAGGCCCCGGCACCCGCCACACGGCAGTGGATACTCTGTCTGAGGACATGTAGAGGTGGGGGAGAAGTTGCTTAACCCAGAGGATCTGTACGAGCTCGACTCCGATCTGCCGGAGATGACGGGTCCGGTGCTGCTGCACAGCCTGGACGGCTTCGTGGACGCGGGGTCCACCGGGCAGCTTGTGCGGGAGAACCTCCTGGAGACGCTGGAGCACCGCGTCATCGCCCGCTTCGACGTCGACTCTTTGATCGACTACCGGGCGCGCCGCCCGCCGATGACGTTCGACCGCGACCACTGGGCCGCCTACGAGGCGCCCGAGCTGGTCGTCCGGCTGCTGCGCGACGAGGTCGGCAGCCCGTTCCTGATGCTGTCCGGCCCGGAGCCCGACCGGTTGTGGGAGGGCTTCACCGCGTCCGTCCTGCACCTGGTGGAGCGGCTCGGCGTCGGGCTGGTCGTCGGCTTCCACGGCATCCCGATGGGCGTCCCGCACACCCGCCCGGTCGGCACCACCTCGCACGCGACCCGGCCCGAGCTGATCACCCGCAACTCCTGGTTCGACAAGGTGCAGGTGCCGGGCAGCGCCGCGGGGCTGCTGGAGCTGCGGCTCGGCGAGGCCGGCCACGACGCCGTCGGGTTCGCGGTGCACGTCCCGCACTACCTGGCGCAGTCCGCCTATCCGGCCGCCGCGGTCGCCGCGATGGAGGCCGTCGTCTCCGCGACGGGGCTGGTGCTGCCGGTCGACGGGCTGCGGGAGGCGGCCGCCGCCACCGACGCCGACATCGCCGAGCAGGTCGACGGCAACGACGAGGTCGAGAAGGTCGTGCGGGCGCTGGAGCAGCAGTACGACGCGTTCGCGGGCGCCGCCGAGCGCGACAACCTGCTCGCCGAGTCGCAGGACATGCCGACCGCCGAAGAGCTCGGCGCGCAGTTCGAGCGGTTCCTCGCCGAGCGGGAGGGCCCCGACTCGCCCGCCTAGACCTGCCGCGGCCAGACATATCCCGTCCGCCGCTGGGTACGCGAGCCACCGAGGGAGGTCTCGCATGGGCCAGAAGGTGAACGAAGTGATGACGCCCGCGCCCGTGGCGGTGTCCCCGGACACGACCCTGGTCGAGGTCGGGGATCTCATGCGCCGGCACGGCATCGGCGACGTCCTGGTGGTCCACGAGGGGCGGCTCCGCGGCCTGGTCACCGACCGCGACATCGTCGTGCGCGCCGTGGCCGAGCACCGGGACATGTCCCGCACGGCCGTCGCCGAGATCTGCAGCACCAACCTGATCACGGTCGGGCCCGCGGCGGACGCCGACGAGGCCGTGCGGCTGATGCGGGCGCACACCGTCCGGCGGCTCCCGGTCGTGGACGGCGACCGCCCGATCGGCATGGTGTCCATCGGCGACCTCGCCGTCCAGCGCGACGAGCGCTCGGCCCTCGCCGACATCAGCGCCGAGCCGCCCAACACATGATCACGCTGGGGCTGCCGGACGCCGAGCTGGCGGGCGACCTGGACATACCGGACGGCGCGCGGGGCGTCGTCCTTTTCGCGCACGGCAGCGGCAGCTCGCGGCACAGCCCCCGCAACCGCGCGGTCGCCGACGGCCTGAACGCCGCCGGCCTCGGCACCCTCCTCATCGACCTGCTCACCGAGCCCGAGGAGGAGGCCGACCGGGTCACCGCGGCCCTCCGCTTCGACATCGACCTGCTCACGCGCCGGCTCGTCGGCGCGATCGACGGCCTCGCCGAAGGGCTCGAATCCGCCCCCCACACGGCGGGCCTCCCCATCGGCCTGTTCGGGGCGAGCACCGGCGCGGCCGCCGCGCTCGGCGCCGCCGCGGCCCGCCCCCGCATCGCCGCGGTCGTCTCCCGCGGCGGGCGCCCCGACCTGGCGGGCCCGTCCCTCGCGCGGGTCCGGCCCCCCGTCCTGCTGATCGTCGGCGGGCGCGACACCGAGGTCCTGGAGCTGAACGAGCGGGCGCACCGGAGCCTCGCCTCGTCCGAGATGCACGTGATCTCCGGGGCGGGCCACCTGTTCGAGGAGCCCGGAGCCCTCGAAGAGGTCACCG
Organism: Actinomadura sp. NPDC049753; assembly: GCF_040674655.1. Lineage (NCBI taxonomy): Bacteria > Bacillati > Actinomycetota > Actinomycetes > Streptosporangiales > Thermomonosporaceae > Actinomadura > Actinomadura sp. NPDC049753. The sequence goes on from NZ_JBFARL010000303.1 coordinate 5,508, forward strand.
CGCAGGCCGCCGACTGGTTCAACCGGCACCTGTGATTCGTGGCACCTCGCCCGTGCGGACCTGGCGCTGGGACCGGCCACGCGCCGGAGGCCGGCCGCGGACAAGCACTGTTCGGCCAGAGCAAAGAACCACGGCACTCTGAGACGCTGGACTTGCTCCTTGACACCGGGAGGACGGCACATGAGCGAGGCGTACGACATCGTCGAGGCCCACTACGCGGCCTCGGACCGCGGCGACCTGGACGGCATGGTCGAGAAGTTCGCCGAGACCGTGGCATGGACCGAGATGGCCGGGTTCCCCTACGCGGGCACCTACGTCGGGACGGACGCGATCAAGGCCGGGGTCTTCGGCCGCCTCGGCGCGGACTGGAAGGGCTTCCGCGCCGACCCCGACGAACTGGTCGACGGCGGCGACGGGACCGTCGTCGCGATCGGCCACTACTCGGGCACCCACCGCGCGACCGGCAAGGGAATGCGCGTCCGGTTCGTCCACGTGTGGCGGGTGGAGGACGGGCTGATCACCGGCTTCGAGCAGTTCACCGACACCCACCTCGTCCGCGAGGCCATGACCTGAGCCACCATAAGGACGGCAGAAGCCTGATCTGGGAAAACGCGGACCTCCCGGCCGCAGACCGGTTCGACCGCTGACGGTCCGCCGTGACGGACGAGCCCGCGCCGGAGACGTCCCGTCCCGAGCGCATCGACGGCCGCACGCGCGGCGCCGAGCTGGGCGCGCTCGATCGCCCCGACCCCGCACACCCCGCGGCGCACCGGCCCCCTGATCAAGGCAGGTGGATCCAGACGCCCTTGGGTTCGGTGTAGGCGCGGGCGGACCCTGCCACTTCGCGATCGCCCCCAAGAACCAGGTACGCTTTCCCGGCAACGCGGGCGCGTAGCTCAGGGGTAGAGCACTCGCCTTACAAGCGAGTGGCCGCAGGTTCGAAACCTGCCGCGCCCACCAGCCAGAAGACCCCGTTTCCAAGATCGGAAACGGGGTCTCGTGCCATTAGCGTGCCATTAGCCCACGATCGCGAGCGCTCCGGCCGCCCCTTCGTCGTCATCCGAGTCGGCTTTGTTGATCTTGTCGTCCATCGCTCGGGCGATAGCCCGGTTACCGCTGGCCGTCCGGTGCTGGTAGATCAACGCGGCCCGCACGCTGTCATGTCCCATCCGCTCCATGAGGTCGCGGAGCGTCGCGCCGGACTCCGCCGCGAAGGTGTTCCCGGTGTGCCGAAGGTCGTGAAAATGCAGTTCAGGCACGCCCAGCTTGGCCACCGCCTCACCCCGCTTGGACGCCCGCCGGAAGTTCGCCCGCCGCAGGACACCGCCGCGCTTGCCAGTAAAGAACAGCGCTTCGGGCTCCGGATCGGTCAGGTTGCCGAGATGCCGCCGCAGCTCCGGGATGATCGCTCGGGGGAGTGCCACCGTCCGAAGGCCCGCCCGCGATTTGGGCGGCCCGATGACCAGCTCACCCGTGTCCGATTCGACTTGTGCTTGCCGGACGGTGACCGTCCCGGCGTTGACGTCAAGGGGCAGCGGCGCTTGGGCCGCTGCGCGGCCCCGCGCCAGGCCGTCCGGAGCGTGCGGCGTGGGCGGGATGCGTAGAGCACACCTAT
>NZ_JBFARL010000304.1:0-6941 GCF_040674655.1 Actinomadura sp. NPDC049753
CGCCGCCCGCACCGGCGGTGCCCGCCGTGCCCGCCGCGCCGGCGGTCGCGCCGGCCGTGGCCGCGCCCGGCGTGACGGCGAGGGCGCCGAGCGGGAACAGCGCGACCAGCGCGACGGCGGCGGCGGCCAGGGCGCGCATGCCCCGCTGCTCCCAGTCGCTCCCGTACGCGGCGACGGCGACGGACTCCAGCCGCGTGACGAACTCCGCCGCGCCCGGCGGCCGCTGCCGCGGGTCCTTGGCCATCCCCTCCAGGACGAGCCGGCGCAGCGGCTCGGGCACCTCCCGCACGTCGACCTGCGCGGTGAGGTGCTGGTTCATCAGGGCCGCCCGCTCAGCCGTCGCGAAGGGGCGCCGCCCGGTGACGCACTCCACGAACACGCACGTCGCGGCGTACACGTCGGTGGCGGGGCTGGCGGGTTCGCCGCGCCACTGCTCCGGCGCCATGTAGACCGGCGTCCCCGACATCGAGCTGCCGCCCGCCAGGACGGCGATGCCGAAGTCCACGAGCTTGCTGAGGCCGTCGCCCCGCACCACGACGTTCGCCGGCTTGTAGTCGCGGTGCACGACGCCGACGGCGTGGGCGGCCGCGAGCCCGAGCAGCGAGCCCTTCAGCACGAGCAGCGCCGCCTCCGGGGCGAGGGCCCCGTGCTCGCGCAGCACCTCCTTCAGGGACGCGCCGTTCACCGCCTCCATCACGATCGCCGCGCCGTGCTCGCCCTCCACGAACTGGTAGAGGCGCGCCACGTACGGGCTCGTCAGGCGCCCCAGCATCTGCGCCTCGGTCCGCAGCGCGCCGACCGCGCCGGGGTCCCCGGCGGCCAGGTACTTGATCGCGACCGGGGTCCCGGACCCCGTGTGGCGGGCCAGGACGACCCGTCCCTGCGCGCCCCGTCCGAGCTCGCGCTCCTCAGTGAACCCCGTCAGCCGCCAGTCCATCCCGCGCTCCCGCCGCTCTTCAGATCATGCTTCACAGGACGGTGACGCCACCGCGTGAGGAAAGGTTCGTGGAAAGTCCGCACGACCGCCGCGTCCGGGAGCCGGGCGGGCCTCCGGGGACGGCCGGTGAGATGGGACACACCGCCCGCCGCGCGCCCCCCGGCCCGGGAGCCTCCGAAGCCACAGGTCACGGGCCGCGCTTATCATTCCATGACAAAGCGCGAAGTAAAAGCGCGGCCGGGAATTCGCGGAAGGAATGTGCTACAACCCGTTGGGGTTCGCCGACCGCGAAAGGATCTTCATGGGCGCAGCGGAGGCTCTCGCAGGGGTCGTCGACACGGAGCGCTATCCGCTGGCCGCGCCGGGGGGCGCCGGCTGGGACGTTCTCGTTTCCCGGACCAGGGCCGAACTGGCGAAAACGGGCTGCTGCGTGCTGCCCGACTTCATTCGCCCGTCATTGCTGGACGCGCTGCGCGCGGAATGCGGGGCGATCGCGCCGCACGCGCATTACGACGTCGAAACGGTGAACGCCTACAACATCGATGTGAGCACGCCCCTGCCGGAGGACCATCCGGGGCGCGTCACCGTCGAGCGGGGCAACGCGTTCGTCGCCCGTGACCACATCCCCGCGGACTTCCTCGTCCACCGGCTCTACGCGAGCGGGCTCTTCCAGCGGTTCGTGGCGGCCTGCTTCGGGCTGCCCCGGGTGCACGAGCTGGCCGACCCGCTGTCGGGGCTCGTCCTCAACGTCGTCAACCCGGGAATGGAGCATCCCTGGCACTTTGACACCAACGAGTTCACGGTCAGCCTGCTGACGCAGGAACCCGAGGACGGGGGCGTCTTCGAGTACTGCCCGAACATCAGATCGGCGGAGGCGGAGAACTTCGGCGACGTGCGCCGCGTGCTGACCGGGCGCGGCGGCGACCTCGTCCGCCGGCTCACGCTTCGCCCGGGTGACCTGCAGTTGTTCAAGGGACGGTACGCGCTGCACCGGGTCGCCGCGGTCCGGGGGGACACGGCGCGGCACACGGCGATCCTCGCCTACAGCGAGCGCCCGGGGGTCATCGGCAGCGTCGCGCGCACGAGGCAGCTCTTCGGCCGCGTCCTGCCCGAGCACCTGGCGGCGGAGGGACGCGCCGTCCGGGTCGACCGGCTGCTGGACTAGGAGGCACCCGCCCGTGCGCACGGACGCCACAGGGAAGATCTCGCTCGACCACATCTACGCCAGCCCCGATCCCCGCGCCTACTTCGGCACGCTGCGCGAACTCCACTACGAAATCCCGGAACTGGCCAAACCGCACTTCCAGCGACTCATCGCCGAATACCGGGAGACGCGCGGTGTCCCGGTTCCCACCGTTCTCGATATCGGCTGCTCCTACGGCATCAATGCGGCCCTGCTGAAATACGGCGTGACGATGGCCGACCTGTACGATCGCTACGGCGGTCCCGACGCCCTCGGATACACCCGCGCCAGGCTGCTGGCCCGAGACCGGGAGTTGGTCCGCTCACGTGAAACGACGAGCCGGCTGCGCTTCCTCGGCCTGGACGCCTCCGACAGCGCCCTTTCCTACGCGCTCGAAGCCGGTTTCCTCGACGGCGCCGTCCACGCGGATCTGGAGAACGGCGAGCCGACGGCCGAGCAGCGCGCCCAGCTCGCCGGAACGGACGTGGTCATCTCGACGGGGTGCCTCGGATACGTCACCGAGCGCACCATCACCCGCGTCGTCGAGGCGCACGGGGAACGCCGGCCGTGGATGGCGCATTTCGTGCTCCGCATGTTCCCGTTCGACCCCGTCGCCGAGGCGCTCGCGGCCGCCGGGTACACGACGGTCCGCCACGACGGCCTGTTCCGGCAGCGGCGGTTCGCGACGCCGCAGGAGCAGGCGCTCGTCCTGGACCGCCTCGCCGAAGTGGGCGCCGACCCGAGCGGCCTGGAGACCGGCGGCTGGTTCTACGCGCAGCTCTACGTCTCCCGTCCGAACGACAGAACAAGAGGATCGATGTGAACGCCGGCGAAGAACTGTCGTCCCGCACCTTCGGCAACGAGGAGCGCCTGCCGCGGGTGCCGCTGCCCGCGCTCGACGCGACCTGCGAGCGGTTCCTCGAATGGTGCGGGCCGCTGCTGACCGCGGACGAGCGGGCCCGGACGGAGTCGGCGCTGGCCTCGTTCGCCCGCCCGGGCGGGCCGGGCCGCAAGCTGCACGCGGCGCTGGAGCGCTACGACGCGAGCGAGGGGGTGGACAGCTGGCTGGACACGTTCTGGCCCTACCGGTACCTCGGCCGCCGCGACCGGATCGCGCTGAACGCCAACTTCTTCTTCCTGTTCAAGGAGTCGCCGGAGGGGCAGGTCGAGCGCGCGGCCGGTCTCGTCGCCGGAGCGCTGGACTACAAGCTGCGGCTCGACCGCGAGGAGATCCCGCCCGTCGTGCAGCGCGGCCGGCCGCTGTCGATGGCGCAGAACCGGTACCTGTTCTCCACCACCCGCATCCCCGGCGCCGAGCAGGACACCGTCCGCGCCCCCTACACCGCCGAGTGGCCCGGCCCCTCGGACGCCCGCCACATCGTGGTGCTCTTCCGCGGCAACATGATCCGGATGGACGTGCTGGGGCCCGACGGCCGCCCCCACACGCTGGAGGAGCTGCGGGCGGGTTTGGCCGCCGTCATGAAGGCGCAGGCCGCGCCGGAGCCGTCCGCCGGGCATCTCACCACCAAGGCCCGCGCCGAGTGGGCGGCGAGCCGCGAGGCGCTGCTGGCCCTCGGCAACGCCAAGGCGCTCGACGACGTCGAGACCGCGCTGTTCTGCGTGTGCCTGGAGGACTTCGTCCCCGCGAACACCCTCGACGCCTGCGACCACCTGCTCCACGGCGACAGCGCCAACCGCTGGTTCGACAAGGCCGTCTCCTTCGTCGTGTTCGGGGACGGCACCGCGGGCATCAACGTGGAGCACTGCGGCCTGGACGGCACCACGATCCTCAGCTTCGTCGACGCGCTGCTGAGCGAATCCCCGGAGAAGCTGTCGCACCGGTCGGGCGCCCGGTCGCAGGGGCTCCCGGTCGTCGAGGCGATCGAGTTCACCCTCGACGACGCCCTGCGGCGCGACATCGGCGACGCCGCCGCGGCGTTCGCCGCCTACGGGGCGGCCACGGCCACCGCGACCGTGTCGTTCGACGACTTCGGCACCGAACGCATCAAGCAGCTGAAGATGTCACCGGACGCGTTCGTCCAGATGGCCTACCAGCTCGCCCACAAGCGCGCCAAGGGCCGCGTCGGCGCCACCTACGAGTCGATCGCCACCCGCCAGTACCGGAACGGGCGGACCGAGGCGATGCGGGTCGTCACCCCCGAGGTGCTCCGCTTCGTCGAGGCCATGGACGACCCGGCGTCGGAGACCGGGGCGCGCCGGGACGCGTTCCGCGCCGCCGCCGACGCCCACGTCCGGCGGGCCAGAGAGTGCCAGGCGGGGCAGGCGCCCGAGCAGCACCTCTGGGAGCTCCAGCTCATCCAGAAGCGGCGCGGCGCCGAGCTGGGCGTCACCGAGCCGCTCCCTCTGTTCGAGTCCCCGGGGTGGCTCGTCATGCGGGACGACTACCTGAGCACCAGCTCGGCGCCGTCGGTCAACATCCGGTACTTCGGGTTCGGCTCGACGAGCGAGCAGTGCATCGGCGTCGCCTACGTCCTGCTCCCCGACCGGTTCAACGTCTACCTGAGCACTCCGCGGCCGGTGGCGGACGCGATGCTGGAGTTCGCCGACCGGCTCCGCGAGGCCGTCCGGGAGCTGCGGGAACTCCTGGCGTGATCACCGGCCGGGTCTCGCCGGCCGGTGCCTCCGCCCGATCGGGTAGAGCCAGCGCCGGAACACCCGGCTGAGCCCGGGCATCACGAACACGGTGAGCAGCGGGATCACGATGACGGGGAACGTCAGCGCCCGCACCGGCAGCGGCCACGCCTCGGTCAGCGGTGTGACGAACGCCTGCAGCAGCAGGCTGAGCGGGTACACCGCGCAGAAGGTGACCACGATCATCTTGAGCTTGGAGGGCGGCGGGACGGACTCGCCGGGCAGGTTGAACCACGTCTCCAGCCCGGTGGTGTCCTGCCGGTGCTCGTCGGCGATCCCGCTGACCCGCTCGATCCACTCCGCGCGCTCGCCGGAGTGCAGCCACCGGTCGAGGCTCTGCTGGTCGGCGAAGTTCACGACCGTGTAGTACCGGTGCCGCGACCCCTCCGCGCGCAGCCAGGTGGCGCCCTGGTGGCCGGAGTACCGGGTCGCGACCTCGTGGAGCCCCTCCGCCCACTCCTCGAAGTCGCGCTCCCGGCCCGGCTTGACGTCCCAGGTCAACACGATCGTGACGGGCTCGGTCTCCGTGGAAGCCATGGCTGAGATCTCACCCGTCCCGTCCGGTCCATGCATGTATGTCCCGGTCAGGTGGCGGCGAGCGCCTCGGTGGGGCTGAGGCGGGACGCCCGGACCGCCGGATACAGGCCGGCGACCGCGCCGATGAGCAGCGTCGCGGCGACGCCGCCGAGCACCGCCCACGCGGGGACGATGACCGGCCATCCCTGGGAGACGGCGTACACGGCGGTGACGAGCGCGCCGACGACCGCGCCGCCGAGGCCGCCGAGCGCCGACAGCAGCAGCGACTCGGCGAGGAACTGCGTGCGGATCTGGCCGCGGGTCGCGCCGAGGGAGCGGCGCAGCCCGATCTCCGACCGGCGCTCCAGCACCGAGATGACCATGGTGTTGGCGACCCCCACGCCGCCGACCAGCAGCGCGACCGCGCCGAGGCCGAGCAGCAGCCCGGTGAACGCCTCGCCCGCCGCCTTCTTGGCCGCCAGGGCGTCCGACGGCCGCGACACCTCCACCTCGTTCGGCGCCTCCGGATTGGCGGTCGCGCCCAGCACGTCCCGGACGTCCTCGACGCTCGCCTCCGCCGACCGGGTGTAGATCGTCGTCGGATGGCCGTCGAAGCCGAGCCGGGACTGCGCCGCGGGCCAGCCGACCAGCGCGGCGCTGTCGAGCTCGGGGGCCAGTGCCGCCGGCTCCAGGATGCCGATCACGGTGAACCAGCGGCCGCCGATCAGCACCTGGACGTCCGGGGCCGCGTGCCCGATCCCGAGGCGCCGCGCGGCGGTCGAGCCGAGGACCGTCGCGGGGAAGCCGCCGGTCGCGGCGTTCAGCCACACGCCGCCGCGCAGCCTCGCCCCCGTCGCGGCGCGCAGGTCGGTGCGGGCCGCGTACGCCGAGATCCCGTTGGTCTCCGTCTCGGGAATCCTGCCCGTCCGGTAGACCTTCACCCCGTCCAGCAGACCGGTCGCCGAGACCTCCCGCACCGGGGCGATCCGGGCCACCATGGCCTCCGACTCCAGGGGCAGCTGCGCCTTCTCGCCGGTCAGGGTGTTGCCGGGCGAGACGGTCAGCAGGTTGGTGCCGAGCGCCGACAGGGCCCGGTCGAGGTCGGCGCGGGAGGAGGAGGACACCCCGACGACCGCGACCATCGCGGCGATCCCGATCGCGATGCCGAGCGCGGACAGGAACGCCCGCATCGGCCGGGTCCGGAGGCCGACCGCGCCGACCCTGAGCACGTCGCCCGGCCACAGCCGCGCCGGCCGCAGCGTCGCGGCCGTCATCGCGCCGCCTCCGCCAGGCGCGGGCCGTCCCCCGTCGAGTCGTCACCCGCCGCCTCCCCCGACGAGTCGTCCACCACCAGGCCGTCGCGCATCCGGACGCGGCGGGGCAGGGCCGCCGCGATCTCCCGGTCGTGCGTGATGATCACAACGGTGGTGCCGGCGGCGTGCAGCTCGTGCAGCAGCGCCATCACGCCGTCGCCGGACGCCGAGTCCAGCGCGCCGGTCGGCTCGTCCGCGAGCAGCAGCGCGGGCTCCCCGGCGACCGCCCGCGCGATCGCGACCCGCTGCTGTAAGATTCCCGGAGATGGCCAGGCTGCTGGTCGACGCGGGCGCCGAGGTGCTCGCGGTGCCGGCCGCCTGGGTGCGCGGCCCCGCGAAG
>NZ_JBFARL010000305.1:0-6753 GCF_040674655.1 Actinomadura sp. NPDC049753
TCGGCCCGCGCGGGCGGCAGGCGGCCGCCGGCGGCGACGGCGCCGGCCAGGGTGCGGGCCGCGGCGCCGCCGACGTGGTCCATCCGGGCCTGGTAGACGGAGGCGCCGATCACGCCGATGACCGCCAGGCCCAGCGATCCGCCGAGGTAGTTGCCGGTCTCCGACATCGACGCCGCCGAGCCCGCGCGTTCGGGCGGGACGGACCCGACCACCAGGCCGGTACCCAGCGCGAACAGCGGGCCGGTGCCGAGGGCCAGGACGGTGATGCCGATGATGACGGCCCCGGCTCCGTCCGACACCGTCAGCGGGAGGCAGCCCACCGCCGAGACCGCCAGTCCGGAGGCGATCGCGGTGGCCGGGCGGATCCGCCTGGCCAGCGCGGGCGCCGCCATCGTCCCCGCCGCGACGCCCAGCCCCATCGGCGCGAACAGCACGGCCGCGGCAAGCGGCGAATGCCCCAGCACGTCCTGCAGGTACTGGGTCACCATCAGGCCCGTCCCCGCCATGGCGACGCCCGCGAGCACCAGCGACACCAGGACGGCGCTGAGCGGGCGGCTGCGCAGCAGCCGCAGGTCCAGCAGGGGGTGTTCGAGCCGGAGCTGGCGCCGGACGAACACGGCGCCGATCACCGCTCCGCCGGCGAGCGCCGCGGCGGGGGCGGCGCCGCGGCCGTCGGCGATCGTGAGCTGCTTCAACCCGTAGACCATCGGCAGCACGGCGGCCAGGGAGAGCCCGACGCTGAGCGGGTCGATCCGCCGTCCGGCCGACCGGTCCCGGAACTCCGGCAGCAGGACCGGCCCGGCCGCCAGCAGTAGCGCCATGACCGGGACGGCGACCAGGAACACCGATCCCCACCAGAAGCGCTGGAGCAGCAGCCCGGCCAGCACGGGGCCGAAGGCCCCGCCCGCGAACTGGCAGGTGGCCCAGATCGCGATGGCCTTCCCGCGCTCGCGCTCGTCGCGGAAGATGTTGGTGATCAGTGCCAGCGTCGAGGGCATCAGCGTCGCGCCCGCCACGCCCAGCAGCGCCCGGGCGGCGATCAGCGTGCCCGGGCCGGGGGCGTAGGCGGCGAGGGCCGACAGGACGGCGAACGCGGCCGCGCCGGTGAACAGCAGGCGGCGGCGTCCGATCCGGTCGCCCAGGGTCCCCATGGTGATGACGAATCCGGCGACCATGAAGCCGTAGGCGTCGCTGATCCACAGCTGCTCGGTGCCGTCGGCCCCGAGGTCGGTGCTCAGCTGCGGCAGCGCCAGCAGCAGCGCCGTCATGTCCATCGCCATCACCAGGGACGGCAGCGCGAGGACGGCCAGCGCGAGCCATCCCCGCTTCCCGGCGCCCTGCCCGTTGTGCTCCATGACGTTCTTCCTCTTCGGAGTGGGATCACGTGTCAGGGGGTGATCGGAGCGGGCGCGCGGTTCTCGACATCGGTCCGCGGGAAAGAACTGAAAAGGTGTGTCGAAGGCGGCTGAACGGCTCCGACGTCTCCTGTGCGAGGCGCCGCCGGGGCGCCGGACCGGAGGGGAGACCACCGTGAAGTACATGCTCATGCTGTACGCGTCGCAGCGGGCCTACGACGAGATGGCGGGCAACGTGCCCGAGGGCGAGGCCGTCTGGTCCGCCGAGGAACTGGCCGAGATGCACGCGTTCATGGAGAGGTTCAACCGGGACCTGGTCGAGTCCGGGGAGTTCGTGGACGCCCAGGGGCTGGCCGCGCCCATCCACACCCGGCGCTTCCACATGAAGGACGGGGTGCCGGCCGTGACCGACGGCCCCTACCCCGAGACCGCCGAGGTCCTCGCCGGATACACCGTCATCGAGTGCGACAGTTTCGACCGCGCCTCGCAGATCGCCGCGCGGCTCGCGCAGTGCCCGGGCCCGCAGGCGGCGCGGGAGCGGGCGTACGCGGACCTGCGGCCGATCGTCGACGGGCGCGCCGACCTGGAGCCGTGACCGCGCCGCCGGAGGAGGCCTGGGACCTGCTGCGCCCGCTGGCGCCGCAGGTCCTCGGCGCGCTGGTCCGCCGGTACGGGCACTTCGACGCCGCCGAGGACGCCGTCCAGGAGGCGCTGGCCGCCGCCGCCACGCAGTGGCCGGAGCAGGGGCTCCCCGCCGACCCGCGCGCCTGGCTGATCACGGTGGCGTCCCGCCGGCTGACCGACCTGCTGCGCGCCGAGCGGGCCCGCCGGCGCCGCGAGGACGCCCTGGCCGCGTGGACGCCGCCGGACGCCTGGCTCTCCCCCGCCGCCGACCGTCCGCCGCAGGACGGTGACGACACCCTGATCCTGCTGTTCATGTGCTGCCACCCGGTGCTGACGCCGGACCTGCAGATCGCGCTCACCCTCCGCTCGGTCGGCGGGCTGACGACGGCCGAGATCGCCCGCGCGTTCTTCGTCCCCGAGCCGACCATGGGGCAGCGCATCAGCCGCGCGAAGCGGCGCGTCCGCGACAGCCGCGTCCCCTTCCGGATGCCCGGCGCGGACGAGCGGCCGGCCCGGGTCGCCGCCGTCCTGCGCGTCCTCTACCTGGTCTTCACCGAGGGGTACGCCAGTACGGCCGGACCGCACCTGTACCGGGGCGAGCTGGCGACCGAGGCGATCCGGCTGGCCAGGATCGTGCGCCGGCTGCTGCCCGGCGACGCCGAGGCGACCGGCCTGCTCGCGCTCATGCTGCTCACCGACGCGCGCCGTCCCGCCCGGACGGGCCCGGGCGGGGTCCTCGTCCCGCTCGCCGAGCAGGACCGGAGCGCGTGGAACGCCGAGTACATCGCCGAGGGGGTGGAGCTGCTGTCGGCGGCGCTGCCGCACGGGCCCGCCGGCCCCTACCAGGTGCAGGCCGCGATCGCCGCGCTCCACGACGAGGCCGCGACCGCGCGGGACACCGACTGGGAGCAGATCGCCGCCCTCTACGGGGTGCTGATGGAGCTGTCGCCCAACCCGATGGCGGCGCTCAACCACGCCGTGGCCGTGGCGATGGCCCGCGGGCCGGGCGCCGGGCTCGCCCTGCTGGAGGGGCTGCGGGACGACGCGCGGATCGCCGGGCACCACCGCCTGCACGCCGTCCGCGCCCACCTGCTGGAGATGTCGGGCGACGCCGCCGCCGCGCGGGCGTGCTACCTGGCGGCGGCCGAGCGCACCCACAGCCTTCCCGAGCAGCGCTACCTCCACGGCCGCGCCGCCCGCCTGGCGCGGACGGCCGCGGCGCCCGAGCGTCCGGCGGGCGGCTAGCCCCGCAGGCGGGTGACCGCCTGCGGGGTCAGGTGCCGCGCGAGCTCTTCGAGCAGGCCGACGATCTCGGCGACCCGTTGCGGGTCGTCGGTGTCCAGGGCAGCCGCGAGGGCGGCGTCGACGGTGCTCGACCTGACCTCCTCCACTCTGGCGGAGGGCGCCGGCGCGGGGCGGACGCGGACTCGGCGGCGGTCGTCGGGATCGGGCTCGGTGACGACGGCGCCCGTGTCGCGAAGTCGGGCGACCGCAGCCGACACCGCGCTCTGCGGCAGGCCGGTCCGGTCTGCGATCTCTCCGACGGCGCTGCCGGGGTGCGCGCGCACGTCGCTCACGACGATCAGGACGGTCCGGACGCTGGTGGAGTGCCGGCCGATGCCCTCGGTGGGCAGGGCCTCCTCGCCGATCTTCATCAGGGTCCGTCCCAGCAGGAAAAGCTCGACTCCGTCCATGCCGCCAACTTACATCAGGATTGATGCATCAGACTTGATGTATCAAGGTTGATGCTTTACGGTCGGTCCGGACGGGCGGAACCGCCCCCGACCGAGAGGACCCTGCGATGGACACCGCGACGACCCCGACGACCGCGGGCATGCTCCGGACCGACGGCGCCGAGCTCTACTACGAGGTGCGCGGCACCGGCCCGATGCTGCTGATCTCACAGAGCGGCGAGGGGGACGCCGGGCGCAGCACGGACCTGGTCGACCGGCTCGTCGCCGACCACACCGTGGTGACCTACGACCGCCGCGGCCTGTCCCGCAGCGTGCCGGACGACCCCGCCGAAGGGGTGAGCCTGGCCGCCCACGCCGACGACGTCCACCGCCTGCTGGCCGAACTGTCGGACGAGCCGGTGCTCATGCTGGGATGCAGTCTGGGCGCCTCCATCGGGCTCCACCTGGCCGTGGACCACCCCGGCCAGATCAGCGTGCTCGTCGCCCACGAGCCGGTCACCCCGCGGCTGCTGCCCGCCGACCAGCGCGCCCGCCACGAGTGGGAACTGGCCCACATCCAGCAGGTCCACCGGCGGGACGGGCTCGCCGCCACGTTCGCGACGATCGCCGGCGTGCTGGGCATAGACCCCGCGAGTCCCGACGTGGAGCCCGGCCTCACCCGCCACCCCATGACGCCCCAGCGGGCGCGCAACTTCGACTTCTTCGTCGAGCACGACTTCACCGCCGTCATCAACGACACCCTCGACGTCGCCGCCCTCACCGGGTCCCCGACCCTGATCGTTCCGGCCTTCGGGCGGACCACCCCGCGCACGGTCTTCGACAGCAAGTGCGCCTTCGCGCTGGCCGATCTCCTCGGCACGGCCCCCCGGGAGTTCCCGGGCGGCCACAACGGCAACACCACCCACCCCCGCGCCTACGCCGCCGCTCTGCGCGCCGCCCTCAGCGCCCCTTGATCTCCCGGGCCGGAAGGCGGCCGCCCCTCTCCGGACCGGCGGCGGTCACGGGCTCGGCGCGGCCGTAAGGGCGCCGGCGCGGGCGGCGGCGTCCGCGGACGCGGCGGCCCGGTCGGCGGCCTGCTCGTCGATCGGCTCCCCGGTGATGAACAGCCGGTAGTACAGGGGGGCGACGGCGAGCCGGACGACCTCGACCGCGTCCGTGCCCGCGGGGACCTCGCCGCGCTCGACGGCACGCCGGACGATGACGGCGGACTGCTCATGGCGCCGTGCGAAGAACGCGTGCAGGGATCGGGCGGCGTCGCCGCTCTGGGCCGCGGCCAGCACGAAGGCGCGCGCGACAGGGCCATCGACGGGATCGGCGAAGCCGGCCGTGACGAGCCGGGCGAGGGCGCGCAGGTCGCCGGCGAGGGTGCCGGTGTCGGGGATCGGCCACGGTTCGGCGGAGGCGATCCCGAGGGCGTCGGCGATGAGGCCGTCGGCGTTCTTCCACCGCCGGTAGACGGTGGTCTTGTGGACCCCGGAGCGGGCCGCCGCCGCCTCGACGGTGAGCCCCTGGTAGCCGTGCTCGGACAGCACGGCGAGGGTCGCCTCCCGGACGGCGTCGCGCACCCGCGCGGTGCGGCCGCCGGGGCGGACGGTCCCGGGCCCGGAGTCGGTCACCGCGCGGTCCGGCGGTTCCTGCAGCTGTCCATGCACCGATGTTAACGCAACTCCGATTGCGTTAACTTTCTCCTCGGACGGAAACAGCAGTGGAGGGACGAGGGGGGACGACATCCATGTCAGAGGGTTCGCACGCCACGATCAAGGAGTTCAGGGTGTCCGGCCCGGACGCGGGGCCGTACAGCGTCGCCGCCGGGCCGGACGGGGCGCTGTGGTGCACGCTCGTCCACGAGGGCCGGATCGCGCGGATGACGCCGGACGGGGGCCTCACCGTGCACGGGCCCGTCCCCGCCGGACCGATGATCATCACGGCGGGCCCGGACGGCGCGCTGTGGTTCACCGCGTTCCACGGCGACGCGATCGGCCGGATCACCCCGGAGGGCGAGGTCGCGCGGTTCGCCCTGCCCGTGGGGTGGGGCCCGTGCGGGATCGCGGCCGGGCCGGACGGCGCGCTGTGGTTCACCCGCATGCACGCCGGCGGCGTCGGCCGGATCACCGTGGACGGCCAGGTCAGCGCCTTTCCGGTGCCGGGAGAGGGCGCGATGCCCTCGATGATCGCGGCGGGTCCGGACGAGGCCCTGTGGTTCACCCTCAACCAGGGCAACGCCATCGGGCGGATCGCGCCGGACGGGGAGGTCGCCGTCCATCCGCTGCCCACCGAGGGCTCCGCGCCGGTCGGCATTACCGCCGGCCCGGACGGCGCACTGTGGTTCACCGGCATCGGCGCCGGGCACATCGGGCGGATCACCACCGAGGGGAAGGTCACCGAGTTCCCGCTGCCCGACCGGGGCGCCCGCCCGCACGCCATCGTCGCCGGGCCCGGCGGGGACCTGTGGTTCACCGAATGGGCCACCGCCCACGTCGGCCGCATCAGCACCGACGGCCGCATCGGCGAGCACCCGCTGCCGACGCCCGGCTGCGAGCCGCATGGCATCGCGGTCGGACCGGACGGCGCCCTGTGGGTGGCGCTGGAGACCGGCGCGCTCGCCCGCGTCGCCGTCGCCTGACCCGCCCCCGCGGGCCGGACGGTTCGCCCCTCGGCGAAGCGTCCGGGAGCGACCGTGGGCGGCATGGGTTCCCCAACGCACGCCACCGAGGTCCCCGCCGACCCGCCGACCGGCCCCGCGCCCCGGCGCGGGGCGGTGCTGGCGATCCTGTGCGCCGGGATGTTCCTGGTGCTGCTGGACGTGACGATCGTCAACGTCGCGCTTCCCGGCATCGGCCGGGCGCTCGGCACCGGCCTGCCCGGCCTGCAGGGCGTCGTGGACGGCTACGCGGTCGCGATCGCGGGACTGCTGCTGGGCGGCGGCGCCCTCGGCGACCGGGCCGGGCACCGCCGGATGACGCTCACCGGGTTCGCGCTGTTCGGGCTGGCGTCGCTGGCGTGCGGGGATGGCGAGGGTCGTCTTCCCCGATCCGTTCTCCCCGACCAGCGCGACGATCTCACCGCGGCCGAGCCGCACC
>NZ_JBFARL010000306.1:0-6513 GCF_040674655.1 Actinomadura sp. NPDC049753
CGCGCGCCGGGCCTGTACCTGGCCGGCGCGTGGACCGACACGGGCTGGCCCGACACCATGGAGGGAGCAGTGCGCAGTGGTCTCACCGCCGCCCGCCTGGTCCGCCGCCACCTGGAGAAGGTGAAGGACCGATGACGGCCGTGCCCGTTTCGCTGACCGATGTCCGTGAGCTGGTCGACGGGGCGCTGCGCGCCGCGGTCGGGCGGCTCGATCCGCGCACCTACCGGGTCGCGGCCTACCACCTCGGCTGGACCGACGAGGAGGGCCACCCGCGCAAGGCCCCGGCGGGCAAGGCGCTGCGCCCGGCGCTGGCGCTGCTGTCCGCGCGGGCCGCGCTGGCTCCCCCGGAGAGCGGGCTGCCGGGCGCCGTCGCCGTCGAACTGGCCCACGCGTTCTCGCTCCTGCACGACGACATCATGGACCGCGACCGGACGCGCAGGCACCGCCCGGCGGCGTGGACCGTGTTCGGCGAAGCGTCCGCGATCCTGGCGGGCGACGCGCTGCTGGCCCTCGCCGGCGAGGTCCTGCTGGAGGCGCCCGGCCAGGGCTCGGCGCGGGCGGCCCGCGCGCTGGCGGCCGCCGTCCGCCGCCTCGTCGCCGGGCAGTCCCTCGACATGGACTTCGAGACGCGCAGGCAGATCGGCGTGGACGAGTGCCTCACGATGGCGTCCGGCAAGACCGCCGCGCTGCTCGCGTGCTCGTGCGCGATCGGGGCCGTCCTGGACGGCGCGCCGGACCGGCTGTGCGCCGCGCTGGAGGCGTTCGGCGAGGACCTCGGCATCGCCTTCCAGCTGGTGGACGACCTGCTCGGCATCTGGGGCGACCCGGCGACCACCGGCAAGCCCGCGCTGTCGGACCTGCGGTCCCGCAAGATGTCGCTGCCGGTCGTCGCCGCCCTGAACTCCGGGACGCCGGAGGCCGCGCGGCTGGCCGAGCTGTACGCGCGGCCCCTGCCCGCCGAGGAGGAGGCGGCCGGGAAGGAACTGGCCGAGGCCGCCGGGCTGGTGGACGCGGCGGGCGGGCGCGCCTGGGCCGAGATGGAGGCGGAGAGCCGCATCCAGCGCGCCGCCGAGCACCTGCTCAACGCGCGGCTGCCGGACGCCGTCCGCGCCGAGTTCCTGCACATCGCCGACTTCGTCACCTGCCGGGACCACTGATGACGACGACAGAGCCCACCACGGAGCCCACCACAGAGCCGGCCCCAGAGCCCGCCCCCGGGAAGGCGCCCGCCGCGGGAGCGCCCGTCGTCGCGGAGCCGCCGGCCGCCGGCGGGGCGGCCCGGACCCGGTCGGCCGCCGAGGCGCTGGAGGCCGCCCGCGACCACCTGCTCATGCTCCAGTCGCCGGAGGGCTGGTGGAAGGGCGAACTCCAGACCAACGTGACGATGGACGCCGAGGACCTGCTGCTGCGCGAGTTCCTCGGCATCCGCGACGAGGCGGACACCCGCGAGACCGCGCGCTGGATCAGGTCCCAGCAGGCCGCGGACGGCACCTGGGCGAACTTCCACGACGGACCGCCGGACCTGTCCACGACCGTCGAGGCCTACGTCGCGCTGCGGCTCGCGGGCGACCCGCCCGACGCGGGCCACATGGTCCGCGCCGCCGCGTTCGTCCGCGGCGGCGGCGGCATCCCGGCGACCCGCGTCTTCACGCGGTTCTGGCTGGCGATGTTCGGCCGCTGGCCGTGGGAGAGACTGCCGGTGCTGCCGCCGGAGATGATGTTCCTGCCGCGCTGGTTCCCGCTGAACGTCTACGACTGGGCGTGCTGGGCGCGGCAGACGATCGTCCCGCTGACGGTGGTGGCCGCGCTGCGCCCCGTCCGGCCGCTGCCGTTCTCGCTGGACGAGCTGTATCCCGGCTACGACGTCCCCCCGGCACGCCGCCGGGGCCTGTCGGGGTGGGACGCGGCGTTCGGGGCGCTCGACCTGGCCCTGCACGTGTACGAGCGGCGCCCGGCGAAGGGGGTGCGCAGGGCCGCGCTGCGCCGCGCCGCCGACTGGATCATCGCGCGGCAGGAGCGCGACGGGTCCTGGGGCGGGATCCAGCCGCCCTGGGTGTACTCGCTGCTCGCGCTGCACCTGCTCGGCTACGGCCTCGACCACCCGATCGTCCGGCGGGGCCTGGACGGGCTGGAGCGGTTCACGATCCGCGACGACCGGGGGCGGCGCCTGGAGGCGTGCCAGTCCCCCGTCTGGGACACCGCGCTCGCGATGAACGCCCTGGCCGACGCGGGCCTGCCCGCCCGGCACCCCGCCCTGGAGCGGGCCGCCGAATGGCTGATCGGCGAGGAGGTGAGGGGTCCCGGCGACTGGTCGGTGCGGCGCCCCGCCCTCCCCCCGGGCGGCTGGGCGTTCGAGTTCGACAACGACTGCTACCCCGACACCGACGACACCGCCGAGGTGGTCCTCGCGCTCGGCCGCGCCGGGCATCCGATGGCCGAGCCGGCGATCGAGCGGGGGGTGCGCTGGATGGCGGGGATGGCCTCCCGGGACGGCGGGTTCGGCGCGTTCGACGCCGACAACACCCGCGCCCTGTGCCGCAGGCTGCCGTTCTGCGACTTCGGCGAGGTCATCGACCCGCCGTCCGCGGACGTCACCGCGCACGTGGTGGAGGCGATGTCCCACCGCGGCATGGCCGACTCCCAGGTGGTCAAGCGGGCCGTCGTGTGGCTGCTGAAGGCGCAGGAGCCGGACGGGTCCTGGTTCGGCCGCTGGGGCGCCAACCACGTGTACGGGACCGGCAGCGTCGTGCCCGCCCTCATCGCGGCGGGCGTCCGGCCGGGCAAGCCCGCGATCCGCGACGCGGTCGCCTGGCTCGAGCGCCACCAGCGCGACGACGGCGGATGGGGCGAGGACCTGCGCTCCTACCGGGACCGGACGTGGATCGGGCACGGCGCCTCCACGCCCTCGCAGACCGCGTGGGCGCTGCTCGCCCTGCTGGCGGCCGGCGAGCACGGACCGGCCGTCGAGCGCGGGATCCGCTGGCTCGTCGAGCACCAGCGGCCCGACGGCACCTGGGACGAGGACCACTTCACCGGCACCGGCTTCCCGGGCGACTTCTACATCAACTACCACCTGTACCGGCTCGTGTTCCCGCTGTCGGCGCTCGGCCGGTACCTGAAGGAGAACTCCTAAATGGCGATGCCACTGCGCCAGAGCCTGCGCGTCGGCGGGTACGTCCTGCGCAACAAGCTGGCGGGGCGCACCAGGTACCCCCTGATCATGGAGCTGGAGCCGCTGTTCGCGTGCAACCTGGCGTGCGCGGGCTGCGGGAAGATCCAGCATCCGGCGGACGTGCTCAAGCAGCGGATGCCGGTCGAGCAGGCGGTCGCGGCGGTCCGCGAGTGCGGCGCGCCGATGGTGTCGATCGCGGGCGGCGAGCCGCTGATGCATCCGCGGATCGGCGAGCTGGTCGCCGAGCTGGTGCGGATGAGGCGGTACGTGTTCCTGTGCACGAACGCCGCGCTGATCCCCAAGAAGATCGATCTGTTCCGGCCGTCCCGCTACTTCGCGTGGGCGGTGCACGTCGACGGGCTGCGCGAGCGGCACGACGCGTCCGTCTGCAAGGAGGGCGTGTTCGACCAGGCGGTGGACGCGATCAGGATGTGCCGGGAGCGGGGGTTCCGGGTCACGACGAACACGACCGTGTTCAACACCGACACCCCGCAGACCGTCATCGAGGTGCTCGACTACCTCAACGACGAGCTCCGCGTCGACCAGATGATGATCTCGCCCGCGTACGCCTACGAGAAGGCGCCCGACCAGGACCACTTCCTCGGCGTGCAGGAGACCCGCGCCCTGTTCCGCAAGACGTTCGCCGACGGGCGCCGCGAGCGGTGGCGGTTCAACCACTCGCCGCTGTTCCTGGACTTCCTGGAGGGGAAGGTCGACTTCCCGTGCACGGCGTGGGCCATCCCGTCGTACTCGCTGAAGGGCTGGCAGCGGCCCTGCTACCTGATGGACGACGGCTACGCCGCGACCTACCAGGAGCTCCTCGACACCACCGACTGGGACGCCTACGGGCGGGGACGCGACGAGCGGTGCGCGAACTGCATGGCGCACTGCGGCTACGAACCCACGGCGGTGTTCGCGACCATGGGCTCGCTCAAGGAGTCGCTGCGCGCCATGCGGAGCATCTGAGCCCGCCGGACCGCGGAGGGTCCGGGCCCGGAGCGTCTGATCACTCCGGGCCTTTCCGCAGTTCCTCGAAGACGTCGCGGACGGCGTCCATCAGCGCGTCGGCGTCGTCCGCCAGACCGGGGTCGAGGGAGAGGCCGAAGCACAGGTCGCGGTGGACGCCGAGCCCGGCGATGGCCAGGGGCGTGCCGGGGGCGAGCGGGACGATCGGGTAGACGGCGGTGAGCGGGGCGCCGCACAGCCGCAGAAGCCGGTCGGGCCCCGGAAGGCTCGACACGGTGCCCTGCAGGAACCGGCCGCTGTAGGACATGCGCGCGAAGCGGGCGTGCAGCGGGGGCGGCATCAGCCGTCCGGCCTGCCACATCACGAACCACGCCGCCTGCGCCCGCGTCCCGGAGCGCAGCACCCGGCTGCGCCTGGCGATCACGGCGAGCCGGTCGTGCTCGGCCATCTTCCCGATCGGCAGGTCCACCATCACCGCGGTGGTGTGGTTGCCCACCATCGCGCTGCCCGGCGGCCGCATCATCAGCGGGACCGCGACGCGGCACGTGCCGGGCCGGCCGTCCTCCTCGCTGACGGTCCGGTTCAGGGCCCCCGCGACCGCGCACAGCACGACGTCGGTGACGCGGGCGCCGTGGCGGCGGGCCACGTCCCGCACCGTGCCGAGCGGGAGGACCATGGTGCCGAACCGGCGCTCGGACGTCCCGGCGGCGGGCAGCGGCTCCGGCCTGCCGACGGCGGTGGCGAGCTGGCCGAGGCCGACCACGGTGGCCAGCGCCTTGCGCAGCGGCGCCCGGGGAGGCGCGGCGACCGGCTCGGGCGGCGGCTCCATCAGGTACACGGCCTGCGCGACGATGCCGACGCCGTCGGCGACCACGTGGTGCATCATGTAGACGACCGCCGTACGGCCGGGCTCGGCGCCCTTCAGCACGACCATCCGCCAGGGCGGCCGGTCCAGCGGCAGGGCCTCGGACTGGAGCCTGGCCACCTCGGCGCGCAGCCCGGCCATCCCGTCGACCCGCTTCTCGACGACGTGCCACTCCCAGTCGACCCGGTCGAGGTCGCGCCAGACGGGGCGGCGCCAGCGGCCCCGGTGGACGAGCCGCTGCCGGAAGCGGGGCAGCCCGTCGAGGCGCTCCTCGATCACCCGGACGAGGTCGGCGCGGCCGACGTCCTCCCGCGAGGTGTCGAGCATGATGACGCCGCCGGGATGCTGCGGGGCCTCGGGCGTCTCCACCGCGAGGAAGAACGCGTCCGGCCCCTGGACGCGCGACGCGGGCGGCCGCGCGAAGCGCTCGGCTAGGTACACCGGCACGACCACGAACGGCACGGCGGCCACGGCGTCGAGCAGGTAGTGGTTCGCGGTCGCCAGGATGACGTAGAGGGTGACCAGGATGTGCACGGTGTTCAGGCCCTGCACCCACCGCTTGGCCTTCACGCGCGCGAGCTCGACGCCGACCCACAGCGTCCAGGCCATGTGCAGGGAGGGGACGGCGGCGAACTCGTCGGCGTGCTTCACCAGCGGCGACCCCCACGACCCCCAGGTGCGGCCGTTGGTGACGGTGTCGACGAAGCCGAGGTCGGCGGGCATCAGCCTGGGCGGCATGACGGGGTACAGCGCGAAGCACGTGAGACCGGCGAGGTTGAGCATGACGAAGGCGTTGCGGGCCGTGCGGTACCGCTCGGGGTGGCGCAGGAACAGCCAGACCAGCAGGGCGAGCGCGCTGGCGACATAGGTGATGGCGTACTCGTAGTTGGCCAGGACGCGCAGGACGGGCTGGCCGGCCAGCCAGCCGTTGAGGGCGGGCTCCACGTCGATGTGCAGAGCCCGCTCCAGCGCGTACAGCGACTCCCCGTGCCCGCGGGCGGTCGCCTTCCTCGCCTGCTCGGGCAGCATCGTCACCACCGAGTAGAGCGCGAAAACCGCCAGGCCGAGCACGAGCTCGTTCCTGGCGCGGAGTCTCCTCGTGCCCGTGGCGCCCGGGGTGAGGACCGCGTCCTGCGCGGCGACCGCTTCCTGTGTGCCCATCGTCCCCCTCGCCCACGGTGGTACCCACGGACGCGCGCGATCAGACGGCCTTGGCCGCATTCGGAGACTATGGCCGGTTTGTCCCCGCGACTCCGGTCGCGCATCGATCCGGATTCGGGAACCATCTGGCCGATCCGTACGTCTTCGATATATCGTTGTCGTATCGCGAGAGGTCATAGAGAGCTCTCAGAAGGTGGTGCAGAACATGGGGCACATGCACGGCCGCGGGCCCTGGGGCCGCGGCGACTTCCCGAACTTCGGCGCCCTGTTCGGCGGCGGGCCGGGCCCCTGGGGCCCGCCCGGCGGATTCGGCCACGGGCCCGGGCCGCGCCCCCGCGCCCACGGCGGG
>NZ_JBFARL010000307.1:0-6458 GCF_040674655.1 Actinomadura sp. NPDC049753
GGAGTTGAGGCGGCGAGGGCGTGTGCGGGCCGGCCTGCTTCGCGGCCGTCGCATCGCCCGACGGGCGAGGCCCGACCGGGGAGGCGGCCCGGGCGTGCCGCCCGTCCACGCAGTGCCGCCTGCCATGTCAGACCATCCCGGCGGGGACGCGCCGCTCGGCCCGGCCCGCGGCCGACGCCGCCAGCAGGTGCCGCGCGTAGATCACGGCGCGGCGGCGGCGGGGCACCCGGGCCCGCGAGGCCAGCACGTCGTGGCCGGAAGCGGCGATCTCGTCCAGGATCCCGCCGTACAGCTCGTGCGCCGCGCGGATGCAGGGCCGCGAGGACGGCACCAGCAGCTTCACCCCCTCCAGAGCGCGGCTGTAGTGCTCCCGCGCGCGTTCGGCCTCGAAGGCCACCAGCTCGCGGACGCCGGGCGTGCACTCCCCGGAGGCGAGATCCTCCTCGGTCACGCCGAACCTCTTCAGGTCGTTCGTCGGGAGGTAGACGCGGCCGCGGCCGAGGTCCTCGGCCACGTCCCGCAGGAAGTTGGTCAGCTGGAACGCCCGGCCGAGCTCCCGGGCGGGCTCGCGTGCGGTCCGTGCGGCGCCGGGCAGGGTCTCCAGGACGGGCAGCATCATCAGGCCGATGGCCGCGGCCGACCCCTCCATGTAGTCCAGCAGGTCGTCGTAGGTCGCGTACCGGGTGACGGTCAGGTCGGCGCGCATCGACTCCAGGAACGCGTCGATGTCCTCGCGTTCGACGTCGAACGACCGCACGGTGTGCACGAACGCGGGCAGCACCGGGTCGCGGACGTGCTCACCGGCCAGCGCCGCGTCGAGCCGCCCCCTGACCCCGTCCAGCGCCGCGGCGCGTCCCTCCGCGCCGGCGGCCTTGTCCTCGTCGACGATGTCGTCCACATGGCGGGCGAACCCGTAGAGGGCGTGCACGTGCCGGCGTTTCCACGCTGGCAGCAGCAGCGTCGCGAGGTAGAAGGAGCGCCCGTGCCGGGAGTTCAGGCGGCGGCAGTGCTCGTAGCTCGCGGTCAGCGTCATCGGGCGCCCTCCAGGATCCGGGCGGCGGCCAGCCTCCCGGAGATCAGCGCCGGCGGGACCCCCACGCCCGGCGCGGTGTACATCCCGGCGAAGTGCAGCCCCGGGACGCGGCGGCTCCGGCCCGACGGGCGGAACCACGCCGTCTGCCGGAAGCGGTGGTCGAGGGCGAAGGGCGTGCCCGCCGAGTGGCCGAGACGCTCCCACGCCGGCGGGTCGAACGTCTCCCTCGGCGCCGCCGACAGGTCGCCGTACCCGAGGTCGGCGAGGCGACCCAGCAGGCGGTCCTCCAGGTAGGGGGCGAGGCGGTCCCAGTCGGCCCCGCCCGCCAGGTTGGGCGCGGGCTCCAGGACGCTCAACGTCGAATGCCCGGCGGGCGCGGCGGTGTCGTCGGATCCGGGATACGTCACGAGGAGGCTCGGGTCGGGCTGGGGGCGTCCGGCCGCCAGGGCGGAGAAGACGGTGCCCCATTCGCGGCCGAAGTGCAGGGTGTGGTGGGACTGCCGGGGCAGCCGCCGATCCAGCCCGAAGTGCATGACCAGGCAGGACGGCGAGTACCGCGGCCTGCGCAGCCGCCAGTCGCCGGCCCCCTCGGGGAGCAGGCCGGCGTGCGCCCGCGGCAGGTCGCAGGCGACGACGGCGCCGCTCGCGGGGATGCGCTCACCGGTGTCCAGCCGGACCGCCGTCACCCCGTCCGCGCCGGTCTCGACGCGTTCGGCGCGGACGCCGTACCGGATCGAGGCGCCGGCCTTCTCCGCGACGGCCGCCAGCGCCTGCGGCACGGCGTGCATGCCGCCCCGGGCCGGGAAGTAGACGCCGCCGACGGTGTCCATGTGCGCGACGACCGCGTAGATCGCCAGCGCCCTGTGCGGCGGCAGCCCCACGTAGAGCGCCTGGAAGGTGTGGGCCCTGACGAGCCGCTCGTCCGTCAGATGACCGGCCACGAAACGGTCCAGGCGCCGGAACCCGCCCGCCGCCGCCAGCCTGAGCAGCGCGTAGGGGCGCGCCATGCCGCGCAGCCGGGTCATGTCCGCGTCGATGAACGACGACCACTCCGCCTCGAACATGTCCCCGAGCCGCCGCCGGAACCGCAGGTACCGCGCCGCCTCGTCCGGACCGCACAGCTCCCGGACGCCCGCGGCCATCCGCTCGGCGCCGCCCACCACGTCCAGCCGGGACCCGTCGTGGAAGGCCAGCCGGTAGAACGGGTCCAGGCGCCGCAGCGGCAGCACGCTCTCCAGGTCCGCGCCCGCCGCGCCGAACGTCTCGGCGAGCACCTCCGGCATCGTGAGCACCGAGGGGCCGGTGTCGAACCGGTACTCGCCGGCCGGCCCGGCGTTCACGGTGCCGCAGCAGCCGCCCGGCACGTCACGGGCCTCGACCAGCACGACGTCGCGGCCCCGCGCGGCCAGATGGATCGCGGCGGACAGGCCGCCGAGGCCCGCCCCGACCACGACGACGGGGCCCCGCCCGCCCATCAGCCCGCCCTGTGACGGCCGCCGTGCGGGCGCGCCGCACGGTGTCGGGTTCGCACTTTTTTCTCCATTGTCGTCCCGGGTGAGTTCTTCTTCAGGTCTGCACAGTTCTTCGGGACGCGGGGACCGGTCGGTTGCATCACTTTGCGGGCGGCCCGCCCTCAGTGGGCCCGCACCGCCGCGCGCGCCCTCGGCGCCCCGCCCCGCTCGGCCGCGCGGACGATGCCCGAGCACATCCCCCCGAAGATCCGGTCGTGGAACGGGCGGAACGCCCACCAGTACGCGTGCCCGGCGAGGCCCCGGGGATGGAACAGGGCCCGCTGCGTGAGGGACGTCCGGGAGCCTTCGCGGCGCACGACGAACTCCAGCCAGGCCAGCCCCGGCAGCCGCATCTCGGCCCGCAGCCGCAGCAGCCGCCCCGGCTCGATCTCCTCCACGCGCCAGAAGTCCACCGCCTCCCCGATCCGCAGCCGGCGCGGGTCGCGGCGGCCGCGCCGCAGGCCGACCCCGCCGACCAGCCGGTCGAGGACGCCCCGGGCCTGCCAGGCGACGGGGAAGGAGTACCAGCCGCGTTCCCCGCCGATCCCCTCGACCACCTCCCACAGCCGCTCGGGCGGCGCGTCCGTCCGGCGGACCTGCTCGTCGGTGTAGAGGCTCCCGCCCGCCCAGTCCGGGTCGGTCGGCAGCGGGTCGCTGGGCGCGCCGGGGGTGCTCGCCGACGACCAGCGGGTCGCGACGTCCGCCTCCCTGACGCGGCGCAGCGCCAGCTCGACCGAGCGCTCGAACCCGACCGGCCCGCGGGGCGGCGGCGGGACGTACTCGGCGAGGTCGTTCTCCCTGCACACCACCTCGTTGCGCAGCGACTCCACCAGCGGCCGCGCCAGCGCGCCGGGGACGGGCGTGATGCCCCCCACCCACAGGCTCGACAGCCGCGGGCTCAGCACCGGGACCGGCAGGATGATCCGCTGCTTGAGCCCCGCCACGCGCGCGTAGCCGCGGATCATCTCGACGTAGGTCAGCACGTCCGGCCCGCCGATGTCGAACCCCCGGTTCACGTCCGCGGGCAGGTCGGCGGCCGCCACCAGGTAGTACAGGACGTCCCGGATCGCGATCGGCTGGATGCGGGTGCGCACCCAGCGCGGCGTGACCATCACCGGCAGCCGCTCGGTCAGGTAGCGCAGCATCTCGAACGACGCCGACCCCGAACCGATGATCACCGCGGCGCGCAGCCACGCGGTCGGCACCCCGCTCTCCAGCAGGATGCGGCCGACCTCGGCGCGGGACCGCAGATGCGCCGACAGCTCCTCCTCCGGCTCCATCCCGCCGAGGTAGACCAGCCGCCCGGTCCCCGCCTCCCGCGCCGCGCCGGAGAACGTGCGGGCCGCGCGCCGGTCGGTCTCGGCGAAGCCGCCGTCGCCGCCGATCGCGTGGATCAGGTAGTAGGCGACGTCCACGCCCTCCAGGGCCCGCCGGGACGACTCGGGATCGGTCGCGTCGGCCTCCACGATCTCCACCCGGTCGGCCCACGGGTGGTCGCGCAGCCGCCGGGCCGAGCGCGCCATGCACCGCACCCCGTAGCCGGCGTCCAGGAGTTCCGGCACGAGGCGGCCTCCGATGTAGCCGCTGGCCCCCGTGACGAGGCAGGTTCGCCCATTGCCGGCTTTCATGTGGTCCTCCATGGTCGGTTCTCGCTGGGACGGGTAACGCCACCCGTACGACCGAACGGGGGGACGAAGTGAGCAAGCGGGGGAAAGAGCCGGAGCCGGGGGACGAGGTCGGCTGGCGCAGCCATGGGTCCACGACCGAGGGACGCGTGGAGAAGAAGATCACTGACAGGCGGGAGGAGGCGGGGCGCACGGTGGCCGCCTCGCCGGAGGAGCCGCAGTACGTCGTCCGCAGTGAGAAGAGCGGCAAGAAGGCCGTCCACAAGGGCTCGGCGCTGCACCAGCGGAAGGGCGGCGGGGGCAAGGACGGCGGGGGGAAGGGCGGCGGGGGCAAGGGGAAGAGGTCCGGATGAGCGACGAGGAGACGGCCGCCGAGTTCGGCCCGGTCGTCGACCGGGGGCACGATCCGCTGAGGTGACCCGGGGGACGAGGGGCGCGGGCACGGGGCTCGCCTACCGGTCGTCGGGGTCGATGATCGGCGGCGGGTAGCCGAGGTCCCGCCTGCGCTCCTCGTCCAGCGTCCAGGGGCGGTGGACGCGCGATCCCTCGACGCCGGCCAGTTCGGGGACGTACCTGCGGACGTAGTCGCCGCGCGGGTCGAAGCGCGACGCCTGCCGGAGCGGGTTCATCACCTGGTCGGGCCGGGTGCTGTTCCCCGTCCCGGCGACCCACTGCCAGTTCCCCGCGTTGTCGGCGACGTCGCCGTCGACGAGCCACTCGTTGAAGTGGCCGAGGCCCTTGCGCCAGTCGACGCCGAGGTCGCGGGTCAGGAACGAGGCGGTGATGAGCCGGGCGCGGTTGTGCATGAACCCTTCGCGGTGGAGCTGGCGCATCCCCGCGTCCACGATCGGGACGCCGGTCGTGCCGTCGCACCAGGCGGCGAAGGCGTCCTCGTCGTCCTTCCACCGCCGGTCCCGCGACCGGTAGTCCCGCCGCGGGAGGTCGGGGAAGGCCGCGGCGACCTGGTGGTGGAAGTCCCGCCACGCCAGCTGGCGCCGGTAGGCGTCCGGCGCGGCCTCCGCCAGTTCCCGCGGCGAGACGCAGCCGAACTTCACGTAGGGGCTGAGCCGGGACGTGCGGTCGGCGGCGAGATCGTCGCGGACGTCGTCGTACGCGGCGGCGTCGTCGCGCAGCCACGCCCTCATGCGTTCGCGTCCCGCGCTCTCCCCGCCGGGCGCGAGGTCGGGGGACGGGGAGCCGGAGGTCAGGTCGTCGAGCCGGGGCAGCGCGCCCGGCTTCACACCGGACGGCAGCCGGACCTCCGCGGGCGCGTCCGCGGCCGGGCGCCACCGGGCCGCCTCCCAGGCCCGCCAGTACGGGGTGAACACCTTGTAGTGGTCGCCGCTGTTCGGGGTGAGGTCGCCGGGCGTGACCACCGTGATGCCGGGGTATGCCGATATGTCCAGGTCGAGGCCGTCCGCGCGCACGGCCTCGCGGAGTCGGGCGAGGCGCCGGGCCCCGTACGCCGTCCGCTCGTCGGCGAGCATCAGCGAGCGGGCGCCGGTCTCCCGGGCCAGCCGGACGGCCTCCTCGGCCGGGTCGCCGCGCCGCACCACCAGGTCTCCGCCCCGCTCGCTGAGCGACTGCCGCAGGTCGGCAAGGCTTTCGAGGAGGAACCGGACGCGGTTGGGCGCGGCGAACGGACCGTCCAGGATCGCGTCGTCGAAGACGAAGACCGGGACGACCCGTCCGGCCTCGCAGGCCGCGGCCAGCGCGGGATTGTCGCGCACCCGGAGGTCGCGGGTGAACAGCATCAGCGAGGTGTCCATCACCTGAGTCTTCGGAGCCGCGGGCGCGAACGGTTGCGGTAGGCGAGGTCGCCGTTCGGCGCGGTGGCGAACCCATGCCGCGTAAGGGAGCAGCGCGGCGGCGGCGACGCGATCGTTGCGGGCTCTCGCGCAGGTCAGCGCGGAGGTCGGCGCCGCCGCGATGCAACCGGAGGAACCGGCTCCGGCGAAGACCAGTCAGACCGCACGAGCGTTGAGACCGCACGACCGGGGAGACCGTACGACCGGTGACATCGGCGAACCGGTGACGTCGTACGCTGTGCCGTCGGAGGAGCACGGGAGACCGAACGCATGCGTGGGGAGACGGACCGGGAACCGGGACTGGGCGTCGGCGCGGTGGCGCGGCGCCTGGGCTTGGCGGCCGCCACCCTGCGCACGTGGGACCGCAGGTACGGCATCGGTCCGAGCGGGCGCAGCCCCGGCGGCCACCGCCGCTACACGCCCGCGGACGTGGCGCGGCTCGAAGCGATGCAGCGGCTGATCCTCGCGGGCGCCCCGCCGG
>NZ_JBFARL010000308.1:0-6428 GCF_040674655.1 Actinomadura sp. NPDC049753
CTCACGCCGACACCGACGCCCTCGACTTCGACAAGGCCTCCTTCGGCATCGTCAAGGTCCTCCCGGGCAAGGGCACCACCTACCCGGACATGCCCTGGGAACCCAAGGCGGCCTTCCACGCCCTGGCCGAATACGGTCGCAGCCGCTCGCGGCCGGCGTAGGACCTCACCGGGTGCGCCGCCCAGCATCATTCCCCTCGCCGCTCCGCCGCGATGGCGAGTACCTCGGCATGAGCCTTCTGGTGCATCCATTCCAGCTTGGTGACCATGCCCCGCCGCTGATTGACGGAAAGGAACCTACGCGTCGTGTACTGATCGATCTGACGCATCGCACGCTTGCGCACACCGTCCAAGCGCAGCTGGACGTCCGCCAGCCGGGCCTCGGAAACCGCCTCGTCCGAACCGGCGAACGCCTCAAGCACCTCCCGGTACTCCCGTTTGGCCTCACCCAGATTCATCCGCACCCGCCCACCGAAGAGCAGCCCCAAGCGTCGGCGCCCATGCCACTAGCGACCAGAATGACCGACTCGCGAGGGTGGACGACCTGGTTCGAACTTCTGACAAGCGACCAGCAGCATGACGCCCTCTCGAAGCTTGCCGTCTCCCACGACTGGCACCACTTGAGGAACGCGGGCCCCGCCACCTGATCAGCGAAAATCTCGCCGACCGTTCCACGGTGGCTCAGGTGCTCCACGGCCCAGTCCGCTCATCGCATTACATATTCACGCTCTCTTGCAAGAGAAATGTTACGAGTTTCAGCCGTCTACTTCAGGCGGGTGACAGGTATTCGAAACCCCGCACCGATGGTGGCTCGCGTAATGGCTTGCGCATGTGCCCTGAATCCGCACGGTCATCTATTGGCCGGGTTCGTCCCGGTGCCGCCCCGGCGCCTTCGGGGCTAAAACAAGAGAACAAGGTGGTAGATATAGATGGACAACACGCGCACCGGCTCTCCGCTCATGGGAGTGCCTCTGTTAATGAGTCCGGGATGGTCGACGGTCGTTCCCATGCCCATGGGAGCGCCTCCGATCGTCCGAGCGTGCGACCGGCCCGGCCACGTGCAGGTCACGTGCATGTTCTGCCAGGTGTCGTACTGCTCGCTGTGTGACGGTCACAGCTGCTAGTTCCAGCCGTTCCTGGCCCTCGTCCGGGCCAGGCCGGTTGAGCGCTTGACCGACAAGCCGGTCCCTCCGCCCCCGCGGAGGGACCGGTCCCATCAACGGCGCGATGCCCGAGACGGTTACTGGACGAGCCTGGTGGTGAATCCTGCCTCGACCAGACGACGGTAGGCCGCCTCGACTTCTGCCGGCACGTCTTGCGGGGTGGCGAATCCTCGGCCCGGGTAGACCATGACGCGCTGCGTGTCACCCACCAGCATGTCGACGACACGCTTCACGTCTCCGATGCTCACGATGTACTCGTCCAACGAGAGCGGTCGCGACGCGCAGACGATCTCAAGTTCCGGCCACAGCTTCTCGGCGGTGGAGTAGGCGCGGCGCTGCTGGTAGGGCCGCGAGATCAGCGTCGCTGAGCGGACACCGATCCCGCGGTCGGCGAGCAGCCCGCGGGTGAACTCGATGTTCTGGCCGGTGTTGGTGGCTTCAGGCTCGACCAGGATCGCCTCATCGGGCACACCGAGCGCGACGGCGTGATCGCGGTAGTGGACGGCCTCACCTCGCGGGAACCGCTCGATCGTCGTCGGCGCGTTGGCCCCGGTGAAGACGATGCGAGGGAACATCCCCTCCCGGTAGAGCTCCGCCGCGAAGGTGGCGACACCGAGATCATGGCTGCCGAGCCCGATGCCGACGTCGGTGGGCCGAATCGCGTGATGCAGGTCGTGGTAGTCCCACAGGATTTCCACATCGGCGCGGTAGACGTCTGGCAGTACCGTCCCGGACACCGGCCTCTCCCCTCACCCGCGCGGCGGCCGGGCAGCCGAGGTCAGCGCCGGTCAGCCGCAGTGAACCTTCTTGCCGGTCAGGGTTCCAGTGTGCGAGCCATCGGTGTTGATGGAGGCCTGGACGTACAGGCAGCGATGACGGGCGTACACGTAGAGCGGCCCGGAGTACCAATGGTTCCGCTTGCTGTAACCGTCGTATTTGCAGTTGCCGTACTTGGTACGGGCCGCGTTGTAGACGCAGAGCTTGAGCTTGATGCTGTAGAGCGACGTCGAGCCCTTGCGGACGGCCAGCGCGCAGTTATAGCCGTTGGAGGAGTTGTAGTGGACCTTGAGGTAGCCGCGGACCTTGGAGTCCACGTAGATCGAATGGGTGCTGCGCAGTGCGTACCTCGACCCGCACGAGGGGCCTGCCGCGCTCGCCGGCGCGGTGGACGCCAACACGGTCGTCAGCGTCAACGTGGGAAGCATGACAGCGGCCAGGCGCAGCGCGCGCCCTCCAATTTTGATCACGCGGTGAACCCTACGGCGACCACGGGGGTTCCGCTAGATCTGTGCGCTACCACTTCCCCGGTGCGACCTGCAAATCTTGCAGCGTGTTCATTCCGCGGCCGACCGGGCACGCGCCGCGACAGCAGCCTGTCTCAGGCTCGCTCGACAATGCGACGATCAGGACATGCCCACGGAGTACCTGGACCACCAGAGGTCATGCGACGTCTGCTCGTGGCGGTAGCGGAGTGCGCCCGGCAGGCCGGAGCAACCTTCGTCCGTGACCAACGGCGTTCTCCGACTGATCTCGGTAGTGGTTCAGAGCTCAGCGATGCGCCGTCGCCACCATGGCCGGTCTTCCGGCGTGGACGGATCATGCAGGGTCCGGGCCCGATACTGCTCCGCGAGCGGTGTCACGATCGCCAAGACCTGGCGCCGGGAAGGCGGGGGAAGCACCGCGACGATCTCGTGAAGCGTGTCCAGCGCCTCCCGCGGATCATGACACGGGCACGTCGGGTGCACCTCTGCCGTCAGCCTCCGGCCTGGTTGCCGAAGGAACCATTTCAGCGCCGTGAGCGCCGTGGTCATCGACTGGACATCCGGACACCGCCCGGCCCGTGAAGCTTGCGTGATCTCCCGCAGGACTTTGACGGGCACTCCGTCAGGGACGCTCGGAGAGGACTCGACGCGCCCGCTGTACCGCGTCGCGCGCAAGCGACCCGGCGATCGCCGACTCATCCATGCCCTTGTCGGGCACGTCTTCTCTTTCCAGCAACCCGCAACTCCATCACTCCAAGGTCATCATCTCGCGCCGGCGCGCCGGCCCTTCTGCTGAGCATTGCGAGCCAGACCCGCTTCTTTGGCGCCCGTCAGATCTCACCAGCCACAATTGGATCATGTTCGTTGTCACCGTGACCTACACGGCACCTCTGAAGGATGTAGACCGGTGGCGGCCGGCCCACGGCGAGTGGCTGAAGGATCTCATCGCCCGGCGGTTGCTGCTGGTGGCGGGACGCCAGGTGCCTCTGTTCGGTGGCGTCTACCTCACGACCGACATGCCCGCCGAGGAGCTCGCCCAGATCCTGGCTTCCGACCCCTACGTCCTGAACAGCGTCGCCACGCACAGCGTCGTGGAGTTCACTCCGCTACTCGTCGCAGACGGCCTGGAGAGCCTCAAGAGCTGACTGCTTCCCGCACGGTTCCTCTGGCCCCGGGGCCTCTGCGCCACCAGCACGGCCATCCGGGAACCGGCGCCGTCATCGCCGGCGTCTGCGCCGCCATCATGAACAACGGCGACGAGGACCGCATCTTCAGCCCCATGGGCGCCGTCGCCCTTGTCGTCTGCGCCGTCGTGGGCGCCGGTCTCGTTGTCGTGGCGAGCGGCGTCAGCAACGTGATCGAGGGTGACGACTTCTTCGCACCCTATGCGCTCGGCTTCTGGGACGTCGTCGTCCCGGGGGGCATCAACCTTGTCGTCGGGGGCGTTGTCGGGGGAGTCTGCGGTTTCGCGTTCCTCGACCGCGTCTTCCCTGGCGACACCTTCTTCAACACCTACGTCGGCAGTCTGTTCGGCCTCAGTTGTGCCTGCTGCATGGCCATCGGCTCCATCGTGGCCTGGTCACGGCTCAGCCGCTAAGCCGCGGGGCCGCCAGGCCACCTGCGAGGACCCGGCGTCACGCCGCCGGGTCCTCGTGCTCGTTTCATACCGCACGCCTGCGTTGTGAGTGCGGATCAAGCCGTTGTCGTCGGTCGTGCCAGGCCGCGCCGATCATCCCGCCGCAGGCGTCTGGACGACCGGCA
Source organism: Actinomadura sp. NPDC049753 (assembly GCF_040674655.1). Classification (NCBI taxonomy): domain Bacteria; kingdom Bacillati; phylum Actinomycetota; class Actinomycetes; order Streptosporangiales; family Thermomonosporaceae; genus Actinomadura; species Actinomadura sp. NPDC049753. The sequence goes on from NZ_JBFARL010000308.1 coordinate 4,186, forward strand.
TGCGCTCCGGCCATCACCTGAAGCCTTCCTTAACCTGGCCTGTGGCATCATCTGCTGGCGTCGACCGGCCGCCCTCTGACTTCGTCAGGAATCCTTCGAGTCGCTGCGGGCCCAGTCAGGCCGCGCGGGCCGGATAGGGGCTCCTCATCACGCCGAAGTATGCCTCGGGCGTTCCTTCGATGTGCTCGGGCAGTTCGTCCATGAAGGCACGTAGCAGCGGAGTCGCGTTGTGCCGGTCGAGGTCCTCCTGCGAACGCCAGACCTCATAGAGGAAGAATCGGCCGTCCTCTTGCTCGTGGAGGTGGTATTGAAGGTTGCCCTCGTGCCCTCGAGACGGCTCGACGAGGTCCATCAGGAGCTTCCGGAACTCGTCGGCATGTCCGGGCTTGGGAGTCAGGAATCCGTAGAGCGAAACAGGCGCTGGTGCACTGGAAGTCGTTGCCATGTGATCGACGTTAGGATGTGACACCGGTGTCAGATTCAAGCCGCTGCCCTATGAGGTGGGTCACATGAAGATCGGAGAGCTGTCCCGCGAAACAGGCGTGACCGTACGTCTGCTCCGCTACTACGAGGCTCAGGGGCTGCTCACCTCCCACCGCAGCGGCGGCGGCCACCGCCATTACGATCCCGAGGCCCCCGCCACCGTCGCCCGCATTCGCGTCCTGCTCGCCGCCGGGCTCCCTACCAAGGTCATCCGCGAGCTCATGCCCTGCTTCGTCGGCGACGGCACCGAGCTCCAGGCCTGCGTTCTCGACCACCTCAGAACCCAGTACGCCGAACTGGACTCCCGCATAGCCGACCTCACCCGGGCCCGCACCGCTCTGGGCGACATCCTCGACGCCTCCACCCGAGCACTCACCCACGTCTGAACCGTCCGCCGCGCCTCTGTAGCCGTGACTAGAACTGCGCCGAACACCGGTGATCAACCTACAGAAGAGACGACCAACACCTTCACACGATGGTTCTGTCGGGAGTCTTGAGGTCGTACCGAATGAGCGGACGAGGCGGCACCAGCAGATAATGGCTGCGGCCAGGGTCATGAACGCTCGGGCTCCCGAACCTGCACTTCCACGACCTGCGGCACACGGGCAACACCCTTGCGGCGCAGAGCGGAGCGAGTCTGCGTGACCTCATGGACCGAATGGGACATGACAGCTTGCGAGCGGGCGATGATCTACCAGCACGCGACCTCGGAGGCGCGCCGCGCGATCGCCGACGCTCTCAACGACAAGGTCAACGCAAGGCGGGGCCGCGACGATGACGAGGATGACGGCGGCCTCGGTGGCGCGCTCGTCCCAGTGGCCTAATCCCACGCTAATCGCACGAACGCCCCCGCCCGGGGTTTGGGCGGAGGCGTTCGTGCTGGTGGAGCCGGACGAACGACCTTGGCCCCTGGTCCTGGTCTGGTAGATCTCCGATCGGGCCGTCGGCAGACGGGAAGCTCAGGCTTCCTACCTCAACCCGCGGCGACCATTACGAACACGGCGAGACTTCCCGGAGTCGGAGGCCCCCGCCGGAGGCGTCAAGGGCGCTTCATGCTCTTCTTAAAGATGGCGATCCATCCCACGATGAGGACCGTCGGAATCCCAAGGATGACGAGGATAATGACGATCTCGGCGAGGCCGATCGTAGGCATGGGCCCTCCTAAGACGCTGGAATAGTCGGGCGAGCCTATACGCGGCCTGGCGGCGGCGCGGACCCCGAGACCACAGTTGGCCGGGGCAAGCCTGCGGTGGGGTGAGGTCGTGGCCCTGGTCCGGCGGGATATCGACCTGGAGACCGGCGCGGTATCCGTCCGGCGGCAGTACCTCGAACTGGACACTGGGGACCCGGTGATCGGGCCTCCCAAGTCTCGGGCGGGCAAGCGCACCGTGAGGTTCCCGGCGGGCATCGTCCCGTTGGTGCGGAAACACCTGCGGGCACACGTCGCAGATGATGCGACGGCGCTCGTCTTCGCGGGCCCCAGCGGCGGAGTACTGCGGGCGGATCAACTTCCGGCGCACGTCCCGGTGGCCCCTGGCGGTGGAAACGCTCGGGCTCCCGAACCTCCATTTCCACGACCTGCGGCACACAGGCAACACGCTTGCAGCCCAGAGCGGGGCGAGTCTGCGTGACCTCATGGACCGGATGGGGCATGACAGCGTGCGGGCGGCGATGATCTACCAGCACGCGACGTCTGAGGCGAGCCGCGCGATCGCTGATGCGCTCAACGACAAGATCGGAGCGGGGCGGCGAGGATGACG
>NZ_JBFARL010000309.1:0-6415 GCF_040674655.1 Actinomadura sp. NPDC049753
CCCTCCCGGACGACCTCGGCGGGTACCGGCTCAAGGCCTACCCCTACGACCCCCGGTTCCAGATGGTGGCGAACTACCTGCACGCGAGCCGCGGCGTCGTCGCGGGCACGGCCCCGGGCGTCCCGGCCCCGCCGAAGATCAAGGCGGCCTCGTACCTGATCGCGGACGCCGACACCGGCGAGGTCCTGGCCGCCAAGGACGCGCACGGGCACTACCTGCCCGCCAGCACCCTCAAGACCCTCACCGCGCTGACGCTCGTCCCCAAGCTGGACCCGAACCGGCTCGTCCGGCCGTCCCAGAAGGCGTGCGACACCGAGGGCACCAAGGTCGGGCTGACCCCGAAGATGCAGTACAAGGTCTCCGACCTGTTCCACGCGCTGCTGATGATGTCGGCCAACGACGCGGCGGTGACGCTGGCCGAGGCCGACGGCGGGATGGGCAGGACCCTCGCCGACATGAACGCCGAGGCCAGGCGGATCAACGCGCGCGACACGCTCGCCGGGTCCCCGAACGGGCTGGACAAGGACCTCGGGCTGAACGTCCGGACGCAGCACACCTCGGCCTACGACCTCGCGCTCATCCTGCGCGAGGGGATGAAGAACCCCGAGTACCGCGCCTACATGCAGGCGATCGACTTCCAGTTCCCGGCGCCCCCGACCAAGAAGGAGCGCAAGAAGGGCAAGAAGGTCGGCGGGTACCCGATCCACACGCACAACCACATGCTCCCGGGCGAGCGGCTGGCCTACCCCGGGATGCTCGGCGGCAAGAACGGCTACACGATCGCCGCCCAGCAGACCTTCGTCGCCCAGGCGCGCCGCGGCGGGCACACGATCGTGATCTCGCTGATGCGGGCGGACATGCCGCCCTCGGCGTACGCGGCCAAGCTGCTGGACTGGGGCTTCGCCGCGCGCGGCAAGGTCCAGCCGGTGGGCGCGCTCGTCCCGCCCGGGGACATCGAGCAGACCCGCAAGAACGGCGGCTCGGGCGTGCTGCCCGACGCGCCGCTCGCCTCCGACGACTCGTCCCGCATGTGGCTGCTCGTCGGCGGCGGCGCCGTCGGAGCCCTGCTCGCGATCGCGGTGCTGTACGTGGTGCTGCGCCGCAGGCGGCGGCTGGAGGCGGCCCGCTACCGCGGCGGCCGGTAAAGCTTCTTCCACCCCTTCCCACGGGCCTGGCACCGCCGCGCCCGGCGGGCTTACGCTCGCGGTGGCGCCGGTGATCGCGTCACCGCCGGGGGACGGCGGAACGGCGCCGCGGGGAGGAACTGCGCCATGTCCGACTTGTATGTTCCCTTGCCCGGCGCCCCCGCCCTCGCACCGGAGCCGCCGCCGACCTACGAGCATCCGAACGTGACGCTGCTGAAGGACGGCTACACGGCCTTCGCCAAGGGCGACATGGACCTCATCCGCGAGCTGCTCGCCGACGACGTCGTGCACCGCGTCCCCGGACGCGGGCCCGTCTGCGGCGAGTACCGGACGCCCGAGGAGGTCCTGGGCTTCTACGTCCGGCTGTTCGAGCTGTCCGGCGGGACGTTCCACACCGAGCCCTACTCGATCATGGCCAACGACGAGTACGGCGCGGCCCTCGTCCAGACCCGCGCCGAGCGCCCCAGCCGCATCCTGGACGGCCGCGCCGTCGACCTGTTCCGCTTCCGCGACGGAAAGGTCACCGAGATCCGCACCCTGGCCGAGGACCAGTACGCCAACGACGCCTTCTGGACCTGACCGTGTTTCACAGTCCCGGCCCACTTCGCTCGCCTGGCGGCTGTGTTTCAACGTCCCGGCCCACTTCGCTCGCCTGGCGGCTCGCTGCGTGACCGGCCCTGGGCGAACGCTGACATCGCTTCGCGATCCGCCCGGCTCCGCTCGCCTCCGGCTTCGCTCCACCGGCCAGGTCACGCGTTCGCGCGTGCGGGCAGGGCCACTTCGAGACAGGCTGTGAGTCTTGTGCTGGCTGGTCTGGGATCGGCTGGCAAGGATGGCGTCGGCTGCTCCGACCTTGGTCGTGACTCGAGACAGGCTCAGCCCCTTCGGGGTGCTCTTCTAGGGATCTGTCCGTCCGAGGCGGGACGGCCGGCGCCGTCCTGGCCCACCTCGGTGACCTGATCAGAAGGCTGTCCGCCCGACGGGCGTGACTCATCACAGTGCTGCCCCGAAGTGACTCCTATCCAGACCGGCGCCGGCCGTCAGCGGCCGGACCGCTGTTCCTGGGACAGGAAGGACCCGAGCCGCTGTGGCCATCGTCGCGCATACCCACCCGTTCGTCGTCGGCGTCGACACCCACGCCCGCCATCACGTCCTGGCGATCCTTGCCGCCACCGGTGAGGTCATCGACACCGGGCAGTTCCCGGCCACGGCGGCGGGCATGGCCCGCGCGATCGCGTGGGCGGCCCGCCGCACCGGCGCAGACCTGGCCACACTCTGGGTGATCGAGGGCGTGGCGTCCTACGGCGCCGGTCTGGCAGCCCTGGTCGAGCGGTCCGGCTACCAGGTCGTCGAAGCGGCACGGATGAACGCGCGCGCCAACCACGGGACCGGTAAGTCCGACCCGCTGGATGCTCAGCGCATCGCCGCCGCCGTCCTAGCCCTGAACACCTGCCAGTTGCGCCGCCCGCGCCTGGCCGAGGGGGTGCGGGCCGCGCTGCGGGTCCTGGTCGCCGCCCGCGACCACATGACGGCCGAACGCACCGCGGCCCTCAACGCGCTGATCGCGCTGCTGCGCGTGGTCGACCTGGGTATCGATGCCCGCAAGCCAGTGACCGGCACGCAGATCGCCACGATCGCCCGCTGGCGTGCTCGTGATGAGGAGCTGGGCGCTGCCACCGCCCGCACCGAGGCCATACGGCTGGCCAAGCGCGTGCTCGAACTCAACGAGCAGGTCACCGCCAACAGCGCCCGCATGACCCAGCTCGTCCAGGCCAGCCAGGCCGCGCCGCTGCTCGACAAGACCGGCATCGGGCCCGTGACCGCCGCCATCTGCCTGACCGCCTGGTCGCATCACGGCCGGGTCCGTTCCGAGGCCGCGTTCGCCGCCCTGGCAGGGGTGAACCCCATCCCCGCGTCCTCGGGAAACACCGTCCGCCACCGCCTCAACCGCGGCGGTGACAGGCGCCTGAACCGAGCCCTGCACATCGCCGTCCTCACCCGCATGACCCACGACCCGCAAACCCGCGCCTACGTCGAGCGACGCCGAGCCCAAGGCCGCACCACCAAAGAGATCCGCCGCTGCCTCAAGCGCTACCTAGCCCGCCAGATCTACCGCCTCCTCAACGCCACCGACACAGCCACCACCCCAGCTTGACGAACATAGAAGGATCCCTAGGCCATTTTCCAGGTTTCGAGCGGCTTTTCGTCGTTGCTCGGCTTCGCGGCCTCTGCGGGCTTCCGGTCTTCCACCCGGTTGCCGGTCTCGGCCGGTTTCTCGTAGCGGCCGGGCTTGCGGCGGCGGGCCCCGTCCTCGTCCTCGTCCTCGGCCGGGTCCTCGTTCGCGGAGGGCCTCTCGTGCCTGCCGGGCCCCTGTTCGGCGCGCTCCTGGAGTGCCTCGACCTCCGCGCGGTCGGCGCTGTTCTCCGGGTTGGCGGCGTCCGCGGTGAGGACGACGCGGCGCGTCGCGGTCCAGGCGGCGACGAACAGCGCGAACCGGGTCGCGATGTTGATCCACACCATCAGGCCGACCAGCACCGCGAACGTGCCGTAGACGGGGTTCTGCGTCGTCCGCCCGATCAGGAAGGCCGCGATCTGCTTGAGGATCTCGAAGCCGACCGCGCCGAAGAGCGCGCCGCGGATGATCCGGCGCCAGGGCGCCCGGGTGCCCGACAGCCGGCTGAACAGGGCCAGGAAGACCACGGTGTCGAAGAAGATGGCGCAGGCGAGGGACAGCAGCCGCAGCCCGGTTCCGGCGCCGGGGACGTGGTCCAGGCCGAGCCAGCCGAGGACGGTGTGGGTGGCGGACGTCGTGACCGTCGTGACCGCCATGCCGCAGATCAGGATGAGACCGAGGAACGCCAGCACGCCCCCGTCCCAGAGCCGCTTCAGGAAGAAGTTGCCGCCGCCGCCCGGCTCGTTGCCCCAGATGTCGCGCAGGGACTCGCGCAGCACCTGCACCCAGCCGATCCCGGTGACCAGCAGCGCGACCAGGCCGAGGACCCCGACGGCGGTCTTGGACTGGGCGATCTGCTCGACGTCCAGCTGGCCCGCGAGCCCCGGCAGCTGCGAGCTGATCGCCCGGACGAAGTAGGCGCGGGCCTCGTCGCTGACCCCGACGAGATAGCCGAGCAGCGCGTACGCCAGCGCCATCAGCGGGAAGAACGACAGGAACGCGTAGCTGGTGAGGGCGGCGGCGAGCCGGTCGCCGCGGCGTTCCTGGTACCGCTCCAACGCGCGGACCTGGTGGTCGAACCACGGTGACCGCTCCCGGGTGCGTCGCAGCAGCGCCTTCCCGCCGCCGAACAGGGACTCGCTTCGCCGCTGAACCCTGCCGATCACCTGCCGCATGCACGCAACGTACCCAACGCGGGCCACTCGATGCCGCAGACGGTAATCGAACGGTCAACGCAGCGTCTCGCGCGGCCCGGCTCACCCGGGGGCGGGCCCGCCGCGGTCGCCGCCCGGGGACGGCACGGCGCCGTCCCCGAAGATGAAGTCGCACTGCGGGCGCCAGACGCCGTCCCGCCCGTGCTCGTACAGGGAGAAGCCCCACGTCTCGAAGTCGGCGCTGTAGCCGGCGAGCTCCTTGAACGCCTGGTCCATGACGTTGTCGGGGAGGTGGTGGGCGATGGTCACGTGCGGGTGGTACGGGAACGGCAGCGGCCGGGCGAGCGGACCCGACAGAACCTTCGCCTGAACCCGCTCACAACCGCCGATTCCTTCGGCAAGCGCCACGAACACGACCGGTGACACCGGCCGGAACGTTCCGCTGCCTCGTAGCCTGATCGGGAACGGGGTCTCGGTACCGGCGACGTTCCGCAGATGCTCCTGGACGGCGTCGATCCCGGACTCGGGGACCTCGGTCGGCGGCAGCAGCGTGATGTGCGTCGGGATCGCGTGGGCGAGCGGATCACCGAACGAGGCCCGCCGGGCCTGGAGAAAAGCCCCGTACGGGTCGGGGATGGGGATGGCGACGCCGATGGTGCGCACGCCGCCGTCCCCGCCGGGGGTCACGCCCCCGGCGGCGGAGGGCGCGTTCCCGGGGCCCTCCGCGGCGTCGCGGGCGGGGCCGTCAGCGGCCACGTCCCACGAATCCCACCCGTTCGCGCACGGTCTCCATCGTCGCGGCGGCGACGCCGGAGGCGCGCTCGGCGCCGAGGGCGAGCACCCGGTCGAGCCGCTCCTCGTCGTCCAGCAGCTTGAGGGTGCGCTCCCTGATCGGCGTGAACGTGTCGAGGACGACCTGCGCGAGGTCCTTCTTGAACTGCCCGTACCCCGAGCCCGCGTAGCGGCTTTCGAGGTCGGGGACGGAGATGCCCTCCAGCGCGGAGAAGATCCGCAGGAGGTTGGTGACGCCGGCCTTCTTCTCCTCGTCGTAGACGACCTCGGAGCCGGTGTCGGTGACCGCGCGCATGATCTTCTTGCGCATCGGGCCGGGCTCCTCCAGCACGTCGATGATCCCCTGCGGCGAGGACGCCGACTTGCTCATCTTGGCGTCCGGCTCCTGGAGGTCGGTGATCTTCGCGGCGCCCTCGGGGATGTGCGCGTCCGGCAGGACGAACGTGTCGCCGAAGCGGTGGTTGAACCGCTGCGCGAGGGTGCGGGTCAGCTCCAGGTGCTGCCGCTGGTCCTCGCCGACGGGGACGCGCAGCGCCCGGCCGCCCTCGGCGGTGGGGTCGGGCGAGTAGAGCAGGATGTCGGCGGCCTGGAGGACCGGGTAGGTGAACAGCCCGACGGTCGTACCGCCCGTGCCCTGCTTGGACGACTTGTCCTTGAACTGCGTCATCCGCTGGGCCTCGCCGAAGCCGGTGAGGCAGCCGAGGACCCAGGCCAGCTCGGCGTGCTCGGGGACGTGGCTCTGCACGAACACCGTGGCGCGCTCGGGATCCAGGCCCATCGCGAGGAGCTGGGCGACGGCGACCTTGGTCCGGCGGCGCAGCAGCGCGGGGTCGTGCTCGACGGTGATCGCGTGCAGGTCCACCACGCAGTAGAAGGCGTCGTGGGTGTCCTGCATCGAGACCCACTGCCGGAGCGCCCCCAGATAGTTGCCGAGGTGGAACGAGTCGGCGGTGGGCTGGATGCCGGACAGCACGCGCGGCGGTGCCGCGGCCGTTCCGGCGGACGCTTCGGGGCTGGGCGCTTCGGGCATGTGCACGGACCGATTCTCTCAGGTGTCGCTTGAGGCTTCGCCGCGGGTGGCCTGCCGGGTACCGGGGCCGGCGGCGGCGTCGCCCGCCACCGCCCGCGGGGTCGCGGACGGCGTGCCGGGC
>NZ_JBFARL010000310.1:0-6411 GCF_040674655.1 Actinomadura sp. NPDC049753
GTGCACGACGACCCGTCGGCGGCCATCGCCCGCGCCCGGCACAGCGGCGGGACGGCGGTCAGCAGATCGCCGAGGCCGAGCGCCCGCAGCACCAGCGCGCCGCGCGCCGCGGCCGTCACGGCCACGACGGCTCGTGGGACGGGCACACGACCAGCTCGCGCACCTCGCAGCCGGGCGGCTGGTTCAGCGCGAACACGATGGTCGCCGCCACGTTCTCGGGCCGGTTCAGCTCGGCGTCGGCCCCGGGCTTGTACTGGTCGGGGCGGTCGTCGAAGAACGCGGTGTCCATCCCGCCCGGCACGACCATGGTGACGGCGACCTTCCCGGCCGTCTCGGCGGCGAGCGCCCGGGTGAAGCCGACGACGCCGAACTTGGACGCGCAGTACGCGGTCGCGTCGCTCAGCGCGCGGAACCCCAGGGTGGACGCGACCGTGACGACCCGCCCGTGCGGCTCGTTCTCCAGGTACGGGAGGGCGGCGCGGACGACGGCGGCGGTGCCGAGCAGGTTCACCTGGACGACCCGCTCCCAGTCCTCGGCGGGGACCTCGCACAGCGTCCCGCAGGCGTCGATGCCGGCGGCGGTGACGACGGCGTCGAGCCCTCCGGCGGCGCGCGCCAGGCCGTGCACGGCGCGCTCGGCGCACCGGCGGTCGGCGAGGTCGGCCTGCATGTGCTCGAAGTCCTCCTTCGGAGGGTGCCGGTCGAGGACCAGGGGCCGCCCGCCGTCGTCGGCGACCTTCCGCGCGACCGCCGCGCCGAGTCCGGAGGCGCCGCCGGTGATGAGGACCTTCATGACGCGTTTCCCTTCGTGGTCGACAGCAGGCGCGTGGTGGAGCGCCCTTCCAGGAGGGGCAGCAGGACCACCTCGCCGTTGTGGGCCCGGATCGTCTCGGCCTCGGGCAGGGCCGCCCCGGCGTAGTCGGCGCCCTTGACCCACACGTCGGGGCGCAGCCGCTCCAGGAGCGGCGCCGGGGTGTCGTCGTCGAACACCAGCGCGGCGTCGACGTCGCTGAGCGCCTCCAGCACCCGGACGCGGTCCGCGGCGGGCGTCACCGGGCGGGACGGCCCCTTGCGGCGCCGGACCGACGCGTCGGAGTTGACGCAGACGATCAGGCAGTCGCCGAGCCTGCGCGCCTGCTGCAGCAGGCTGACGTGGCCCGCGTGCAGGAGGTCGAAGCAGCCGCCGGTGGCCACCACCGTGCCGCCCGCCCGCCGCGTCCGCTCGACGACGTCCCAGGCGTCCTCGCCGCGCTCGGGGACGAGCCGGGCCGTGCCGGACTCGGCGAGCTGCGCCGCGACGGCCGCGGCGGCGCCCGCGTGGACGAACTCCGACGCCCGGTCGACGCCCTCGGTGACCGCTGCGGGCAGGTCCGCGCCGTCTGCGAGCGCGCCGACGACCCCGGCGGCGAAGCTGTCGCCCGCGCCGCACGAGTCGCCGCGGGCGGGCCGGGCGGGCGCGAGGAACGGCGCCTCGGACCCGTCGCACAGCAGCGCGCCCTCGGCGCCGAGCGTGATCGCGACGCCGTCGAGGCTCCAGGAGCGGCCGAGGTGGCGGCCGCGCCGCCCGGCGGCCGACAGCCCGAACCCGGTGATGTCGGCGCCGTCGGCCGCGGCGAGCCGGGCGGCCTCCTCCTCGTTGGGGGTGAGCAGCCGCACCCCCGGCACCGGCGGTTCGCCGCGCGGGTGCGGGTCCCACACGACGGGGACGCTCGGGGGCAGCTCGCCGAGCAGGGACCGCACGGCGCGGTGCCGGGAGACGCCGCGGCCGTAGTCGGAGACCAGCACGGCGCCCGCCCCGGCGATCGCCTCCGCGACGCGGGGGCCGACGGGCCCGTCGAGGGCCTGCCCGTCCCCGGCGTCCAGGCGCGCCACCGACTGGCCCCCGGACCGGATGCGCAGCTTGCAGGGCGTCCCGCCGTGCAGGTGGAGCGCCGCCACCTCCACGTGCCGCTCCAGCATCGCCCGCAGCCGCCGGCCCGGGGCGTCGTCGGCGAGGGCGGCGACGAGCACCACCTCCCGGCCGCCCGCCGCGGCGAGCAGCGCCGCGAGGCCCGCCCCGCCGGGGCGGGGCCGCTCCTCGGCCTGCTCGACGACGGGGACGGGCGCGTCCGGGCAGAGCCGGGTGCTGCTGCCGACGACGTCGATGTCGAGCAGGACGTCGCCCACCACGACCAGTGGCGCCGTCATGGTCCCTCCCTTCCGTGCGTCACGTGAGGCGTCCGCTCAGGCACCCCGCACCCCCAGCGCGTCGTCGACCGCGCCGCACAGCAGGTGGATCGCGGCGAGGTGGATCTCCTGGACGGTCGAGGTCGAGGCGGCCCGCACGCTGATCGCGTCGTCGCAGGCCTCGGCCAGCGGGTTCGGGCCCGGCCCGGTGACCGCCCAGGCCGTGAGCCCGAGCCCGCGGGCCCGGCGCGCCGCCGCGATCACGTTGGGGCTGCGCCCGCTGGTCGACAGGCACACCAGCACGTCCCCGGGACGGCCGTGGGCCTGCACCTGCCGCTCGAACACGATGGCCGGGCCGTAGTCGTTCCCGATCGCCGTGACCGACGAGGTGTCGCCGTGCAGCGGGATCGCCGACAGCGGCCGGCGCTCGTCCTCGAACCGGCCGACGAGCTCGGCCGTCAGATGCTGCGCCTCCGCGGCGCTGCCGCCGTTGCCGCAGGCCAGCAGGCGGCCCCCGGCGCTCAGGACGGCGGCCAGGCGCAGGCCCCACGCCTGCACGGTGGGGACCTGCTCGCGGAACAGCAGCGCCGCCTCCGCGAGCGCCTCCAGCCGCCGGTCGTGGACGGTGGCGGTGCGGGTCCGGATTCCGGGCTGCGCGGTCATCAGGCCGCCACCTCGCTCAGCGCGGCGGCCTCCCGGTAGACCTGGACGGTGTCGGCGGCGACCCGGGCCCACGAGTAGCGCCCGCGCGCCCGCCCGCCGCCCGCGAGCCCCATCGCGGCGCGCCCGGCCGGATCGTCCAGCACCCGCCGGATCGCCCTGGCGGCCCGCTCCGGGTCGCGCGGCGGGACGACCACGCCGGTGACGCCGTCCACGACGGTGTCCAGATGCCCCCCGACGGCGGTCGCCACCACCGGGACGCCGCAGGCCATGGCCTCCAGCGGCACCATGCCGAACGGCTCGTACCAGGGCAGGGAGACGACGAGGCTCGCCGAGCGCAGCAGCGGCGGGACCTCCTCGCGGCCGAGCCGGCCGAGGAACTCCACCCGCTCCGCCACGTCCGCGTCCGCCGCCACCCGCCGCAGCCTGCGCACCTCGGGGTCGCCGCCGAGGCCGCCGCGGGGCGGCCCGCCCGCGACCAGCAGCTCGGCGTCCGGCAGGTGCGCCAGCGCGCGGATCGCGGTGTCGACGCCCTTGCGCTCGACCAGCCGTGACAGCACCACGAGCCGGTGCCGCTCCCGCCCGCCGCGGGCGGGGCCGGCGGGGGAGAACAGGTCCAGGTCGACCCCGCACGGCACCACGCGGACGCGGTCGCGGGGGACGCCCATCGCGGCCAGCTCGGCGGTCTCGTCCGAGCAGGTGGCGACGACGGCGTCGGCGGCGCGCCCGAGCGCCCGCTCCAGCCGGATGCGGGAGGCGGGGCTGGTGTCGTCGTCGCCCTGGTGGCGCCGCTTGACGGTGCCGAGCGCGTGGTAGGTCTGCACGACCGGGACGCGCCGGGCCCCCGCCGCCTGCGCGGCCTGGACGGCCGCGAGGCCGCTCATCCAGAAGTGGGCGTGCGCGACGTCGGGCGGGTCCGCGGCCCAGCGCCGCTGCAGGTACCTCCCGAAGTCGTGCATCCACGGCAGCAGGTCGTCCTTGGGGATGTGCTCGGCCGGGCCCGCCGGGACGTGCTCCACGGTCACGCCCGGCGCGAACGCGACCCGCTCGGGGAGGCCGGCCGCGTCGCGGCGCGTGTACACGGTGACGAGGTGCCCCTGCCCGCCGAGTTCGGCGGCCAGTTCCGCGACGAACACGTTCTGCCCGCCGCCGTCCGCTCCGCCCAGCCCCTTCCCGGCGGAGCCGCGGCCGGCGGCGAGGGGGCTGGCGTGCTCGGAGATCATGGCTATCTTCATCGCGTTACCTCCTGGAGAGTTCGCCGCCAGTCGCGCAGGAACCGCGCGAGCCCGTACCGCTCGACGGCGTGGGCCCGCGCCTCCTTTCCCATCTGGCGGGCACGCGGCGGGTCGGCGGCCAGGGTCCGCGCGGCGTCGGCCAGGGTGGCGACCCGCGTGGACAGCACCCCGGTCTCCGGCGGCACCGCCTCGACCGCCTCGGTCGTGGCGAGCGCCACCACCGGCAGGCCGAGCATCATGGCCTCGATCAGCGCGAGGCCGAGCGAGGTCCACCGGTAGGGGTGGACGTAGACGCGGCGGCGGGCGAGCTCGTCGTGCATCCTCGCCTGCGGCAGGTCCTCGAAGGTCCACAGCGACTCGTGCGGGATGCCGAGCTCGCCGGGCGCGCCGGAGACGTTCATCCCGAACAGGTCCACGGGGACGGCGGCGGCCAGCTCGGCCAGCAGGTCGGCGCCGGCGACGCGGCCGCGGCGCAGCGGGTCGTTGATGACGACGCCCGCGCGCGGGAGTTCGGCGGTGTACCGGTAGCCGGGGTCGACGACGCCGTGCTCGATGACGGTGGTCGGGGCGCGGCCGCAGTTCCAGAACAGCTGGTTGAAGTGGGTGACGTGCACGACGGGGATGTCGGAGCGGTCGTGCAGGAAGTGGCGGCTGTCGGGGACGACCTCCTCCGGCATGCCCACGTCGGACGGGGTCCGGCGGGGCGTGTCGTGCTCGACGTAGACGGCCGGGACGTCGCGTCCGGGCCGGCGCCCGAGCCACTCCTCGGCGAGCCGCAGCTCGTGGGGGCGCTGCAGGACGACGGCGTCGACGTCCTCGTCGCGGAGCCGTTCCGGGGGCACCTCGACCGCGCGGTCGGGCCAGTGGAAGGTGTCGGGGCGGCCCCTGCCGTCCGGGCCCCGGTCGGGGGTGAGGGGGACGAGCGTGGTCTGCGGGCCGTGGACGAACGACGTCGCCCACGATCCGTGCACGTGCCACATCAGCACTCTCATCGGGCGGCCGCCTCCTCGTCCGTCGCGGCGATCTCGTCCGACGCCACGATCTCCACGGCGGCGGCGACCTCGTCGGGGCCGACCGACGACAGGCAGGGGTGGCCTTCCACGGGGCAGTCCCGGGCGCGGCTGTCCTTGCACGGGGCGCGCTGGTCGCCGAGCAGCGCCAGCGGCACCCCGAAGGGCGCCCACCGGGCGGCGGGGACGGTCGGCGCGAACAGCGACACGACCGGAGTCCCGACGGCCGCCGCCAGATGCGCGGGGCCGGTGTTGCCGGCGACGACGGCGCAGGCGCCGCGCAGCACCGCCGCCAGCTCGGGCAGGCTGGTGCGCCCGCCGAGGTCGAGGCCGTCCTCCCCGGCGACCAGCGCCGTCAGTTCCTTCTCGTCCTTGTGGCCGGTCACGACCACCCGGCGCCCGGCCGCGACGAGCAGCCGCACCGCCTCGGCGCAGTGCCCGGGCGGCCAGGCGCGCGCGGGGACCGACGTCCCGGGGTGGACCACCACGTAGCCGGGCCCGCCGGTGAGGTGGTCGATCTCGGGCAGCGGGCCGCGGACCCGCAGCCGGGTGTCGGCGGGGGCGGGGAACCCGGCGTCCTCCACCAGGGCGAGCATGCGCAGCGGTTCGGGCACGTCGGTGTCGGGGCGGTGCCGCAGGTCCAGCAGCGAACCCGGGTAGTCCTCGCTGATGCCGCCGATCCAGGGCGTCCCGGCGAGCCGCAGCAGCAGCGCGAGCGGCAGCGGCGACTGGTGGAACGAGGTGAGGATCAGCGCCCGGTCGAACCCCCGGAGCGTCCGGACGATCCGGTCGACGTCGGCCTGCTCGACGGGGACGTGGTCCGGGTCGATCCAGGGGGCGCGCCACTCGATGACCCGGTCGACGCCGGGCAGCATGTCGGCCGCGGCGCGCCCGCGCGGCCCGCACAGCAGCACGAGCTCGTCGGCGCGCTCGGCGACGGCCCGCACGGCGGGGCCGGCGAGCAGGACGTCGCCGATGTTGTCCTGGCGTGCGACGAGCACTCTCATCGGCGCCGCCTTCCGCCGAGGACCAGGTCGACGGCGGCGTCCAGCGTCGGCGCCGTCTCCGGCGCCTGCGCGATCTCCGTGCGCAGGGTCCGGCCGGTCGGGACGAGGATGCCGCGCGCCCCGGCCGCCGCGGCGGCCTCGATGTCGCCGCCGATGTCGCCGATGACCGCGCAGTCCGACGGCGCCACCCCGAGCCGCTCGGCCGCGCGCTCGACGAGCCCCGGGCGCGGTTTGCGGTGGCGAGGACGCCCCCGGTCACGCGTCGGGGGTGACCAGGCCCGTCCGGTAGGCGATGACGACCAGTTGGGCGCGGTCGCGCGCACCCAGTTTCGT
>NZ_JBFARL010000311.1:0-6368 GCF_040674655.1 Actinomadura sp. NPDC049753
GCCGGCCGCCGGCCACCGCGCCCGCCCGGCGGTCCCGTCGCTGTCGCCCACGGACGCCATTGTGGCGCGGACGGCGCCGCGGCGGCGTCCCTCCCGCGGGGGACGCCCGCTCCCCCGGCCCGCGCCCGCCAAGACTGCTCCCGGGCGTGACGACCCCCGGCGGCGGCGCTCCGTAGTCTCCCGGTCCATGGAGGCAACCATCGAAGTACGGGCCCTGCGCAAGCGGTACGGGCCCACTCTGGCCGTGGACGACCTGTCGTTCACGGTCGGCCCCGGGCAGGTCACCGGGTTCGTCGGCCCGAACGGCGCCGGCAAGTCCACCACCATGCGGATGATCATGGGGCTGGACCGGCCGGACGGCGGGACGGCGCTGGTCGGCGGCCGGCCCTACCGGTCGCTGCGGACGCCGCTGTGCCGGCTCGGGGCGATGCTGGACGCGTCCGCGGTCCATCCGGCCCGCCGCGCCCGCGACCACCTGCTGTGGCTCGCGCACGCCAACGGGCTGCCGTCCCGGCGGGTGGACGAGGTGATCGGGCTGACCGGGCTGGCGAGCGCGGCCCGCCGCCGGGCGGGCGGGTTCTCCCTCGGCATGCGGCAGCGGCTCGGGATCGCCGCGGCGCTGCTCGGCGACCCGCCGGTGCTGATGTTCGACGAGCCGGTCAACGGCCTGGACCCGGAGGGCGTCACCTGGATCCGGGGGCTGCTGCGGTCGCTGGCCGCCGAGGGGCGCGCCGTGCTGGTCTCCAGCCACCTGATGGGCGAGCTGGAGGGCGGCGCGGACCATCTGGTGGTGATCGGGCGGGGCAGGCTGATCGCCGACACCAGGGTCGCGGACCTGCTGGAGGCCGCGTCCGGCGGCCGGGTCGAGGTGCGCACGGCCGAGCGCCGGGAGGCGATGACCGCCCTGGCCCGCGCGGGCGCCACGGTGGCGGCGTCCGGGCCGGACGCCGTCACCGTCACGGGGCTGGCCGCCGAGCGGGTCGTCGCGGTCCTCACCGAGGCCGGGGTGGGGTTCAGCGGGGTGGGCGAGCACCGCGCGTCGCTGGAGGAGGCCTACATGGAGCTGACCCGGGACGCGGTCGAGTTCCAGGCCGCGCAAGGGCGGGAGTCCCGGTGAGCGCCCCAGGGACCGCCGCGGTCGCGCCGTACCGCAGCACGGTCCAGGACGAGGCCCGCGACGGGTTCGGGCGGCTGCTGGCCGCCGAGTGGACCAAGCTCCGCACCGTCCGGCGCTGGATGCTGGCCCTGCCGGCGTCGGTGCTGCTGACCGTGCTGGTCGCGCTGCTGGCGGCGGCGGGCAGCCAGTCCACCCGGTCGGGCGGCGGAGCGCCCGACCCCGCGCTGCTCAAGATCACCGACATGGGCCACTACACCTACCTGCCGCTGGCGGGGGACGGCACGGTCGTCGCGCGCGTCACCTCCCAGGAGGGCGGCGGCGCGTGGGCCAAGGCCGGCCTGATGGTCAGGGGGAGCGCGCGGGCGGGCGCCCCGTACGCGGCGCTGGCGGTGACGCCGGGACACGGCGTCCGCCTCCTGAGCGGCTACAAGGAGGGCGGCGCCGGCGGCGGGACGGGCGCGGTGCCGCGCTGGCTCAAGCTGACCCGCGCCGGGACGGACGTCACGGGCTACGCCTCGGCCGACGGCCGCGACTGGCGCCGCGTCGGGTCCGTCCGGCTGAAGGGGCTGCCGCGGACGGCCCTGGCGGGCGTGTTCGTGGCCGCCCCGGACAAGGTCGAGGTGCGGCGGATGTTCGGCGGGGAGAGCGTCTCGGGGGAGCCCTCCGCCACGCGGGCGGCGTTCGACCAGGTGGCGGTGGCGCCGGCGCAGCCGGGCGCCGCCTGGCGGGACCGCGGCGGCCTGAGCGGTCCGGCGGCCGACCCGTCCCTGGACGGGCGCACCGGGTCCGGAGGGACGATCACGCTGAAGGGCGTGGGGGACATCGGGCCCAACGCGTTCGCCGACGACGTCACCATGACCACCCTCTCCGGCGCGCTGATCGGACAGGTGGCGATCGTGACGCTGGCGGTGCTGTCCGTGACGGCGGAGTACCGGCGCGGGACGCTGCGCACGACGTTCGCGGCCGCTCCCCGGCGCGGCCGGGTGCTGGCGGCCAAGGCGGTCGTGGCGGGCCTGGCGTCACTGGCGGCGGGGCTGGCCGCGTCGTTCGGGTCGGTGCTGCTCGCCGGGCCGGTGGAGCGCTCGCACGGGCTGGCGGTGCCGCCCCTGACCGACGGCGCGGTGCTGCGCGCGGTCGCCGGGACGGGGGTGCTGTTCGCCGTGATCGCCGTGTTCTCGCTGGCGGTAGCGGTGATCGTGCGGCGCGGCGCGCCCGCGATCACGATCGTGCTGCTGCTCCTGCTCGTCCCGCAGATCGTGGCGACCGGGCTGCCGCTGTCGGCCGCGCGGTGGCTGGAGCGGCTCACCCCGGCGGCCGGGTTCGCGATCCAGCAGACCGTCGACCGCTTCGACCAGTCGATCGACCCGTGGGCGGGACTCGGGGTGCTGTGCGTGTACACGGCGCTCGCGCTGGCGGCGGCCGCGCGGCTGGTCGCGAGGCGCGACGCATGACCGGCCGGGAATGGACGGGCCTGCACGCGCTGCACGCCGAGTGGACGAAGCTGCGCACGGTGCCGAGCACCGCGTGGCTCGCGCCCGCCCTGGCGGTGCTGGTCGCCGCGGTCGGCGCGGCGGTGACCGGCACGGTGGACACCGCGCACTGCACGGCGCCCGCCGGGTGCGTGGAGGACACGCCGAAGCTGGCCCTGTCGGGCGTGCAGCTGGGGCAGGTGGCCGCGGTGGTCCTCGGTGTGCTGGCCGTCGGGGGCGAGTACGCCACGGGGACGATCACCGCGACGCTGGCGGCGGTGCCGGGACGGATCACCGTGCTGGCCGCCAAGGCCGCCGTGGTGGCGGGGCTCGCCGCCGCGGGCGGGACGGCGGGGGTGCTGGCGTCGCTGGCGGCCGGGCGGGGCGTCCTGCCCGGCAACGGCTTCACGGCCGAGAACGGCTACCCGCCGCTGTCACTCACCGACGGCCCCACCGCCCGCGCCGCCGCCGGGACCGTCCTCTACCTGGTGCTGGTGGCCCTGCTGGCCCTCGGCGCGGGGACGGTGCTGCGCGAGCAGGCGGTGGCGATGGGCGCGGTGCTGGCGCTGCTGTGGATCGCGCCGGTCATCGTCCGGCTGGTCGGGGACGAGGAATGGCGTGAGCGGCTGGAGAGGCTCTCTCCGATGACGGCGGGGCTCGCCGTCCAGGCGACGCGGGGCGTGGAGAGGCTGCCGATCGGGCCGTGGGAGGGGCTCGGCGTGCTGGCCGCCTACACGGCCGCGGCGCTGCTGGCGGGCGGCGCCGCGCTCGCCGTCCGCGACGCCTGAGGGTCAGGCGCGCGACGTCCGGTCGCCGTGCTCGTCGACGGCCTCGTCGTCGTGGACGACCTCGCCGCGGACCACCGGTCCCGGCGGGGTCTCGACGCGTCCGGGCCCCCGGCCGAAGGGGTCGAACCCGGCGGCGCCGGGCGGGAACACGGTGGCGGCGCGCTCCTCGGCGGCCCGCATCCGCCGCGCCGCGAACGCCGACAGGGCGCGGCGGACGAGCGGTCGGGTGAACGGCAGCACGAACACGAGCCCGACCAGGTCGGTGACGAAGCCGGGGACCAGCAGCAGCACGCCGCCGGCCATGACCAGCGCCGCGTCCGCGACCTCCCGGTCGGGCAGCACCCCGCGCCGAGCCGTCTCCTGCAGGGCCCGCCACGCACGGCGGCCCTCCCGGCGGACGATCCACGCGCCGAGCGCGGTCTCGGCGATCAGCAGGCCGACGGTGGGCCAGGCGCCGATCACCTCGCCGACCTGGATCAGCACGAAGATCTCCAGGACCGGCACCAGCAGGAACGCCAGGACGATCAGCAGCGGCAGCATGGCTCCATCTTCGGGGTCGTCGGAAAACCTCTCCCCCGGTTCAACGCCGGGACGGCCCCGTTCGTTTCCCCGTACGCCCCCCGCGCGCGCCTCAGCCCGGGTCGCGGATCTTGCCGATGCGGTCGCTCATCCCCCACTGGGTGATGCGCAGCGCCGCCTCGGCCATCACGTCCCGGCTCATCTTGCTGGTCCCGTGGACGCGCTCGACGAAGGTGATCGGCACCTCGACCACGCGCAGCCCCTGCCGCAGGGCCCGCAGCGCCAGGTCGATCTGGAAGCAGTAGCCGCGCGAGTCGACCCCCTCCAGCCCGATCTTCTCCAGCGTCGCGGCGCGGAAGGCCCGGTAGCCGCCGGTGGAGTCGTGCAGCGGGATGCCGAGCATCACGCGGGCGTAGGTGTTGGCGCCGCGCGACAGCGCCTCGCGCCGCTTCGGCCAGTTGCGGACCCGGCCGCCGGGCACCCAGCGGGCGCCGATGACCAGGTCGGCGTCCTCCAGCGCCGACAGCAGCCGCGGCAGCTCCTCGGGCTGGTGGGAGCCGTCGGCGTCCATCTCGACCATCACGTCGTAGCCGTGCTCGGCGGCCCAGCGGAACCCGGCGATGTAGGCGGGGCCGAGGCCCTCCTTGCCCTTGCGGTGCAGCACCTTGATCTGCTCGTCCGCGGCCGCCATCGCGTCGGCGGCCTCGCCGGTCCCGTCGGGGCTGGCGTCGTCCACGACGAGGACGTCCACCGACGGGACGGCCTCGCGCACCCGCCCGGCGATGCGCTCGATGTTGTCCCGCTCGTTGTACGTCGGGATGATCACGAGCACCCGGCCGAGCCCGGCTGGGATCTCCATCGGCGTCAATTCCCCTCGTTCTTCCTGGCTGTCCATGCCGCCGCGCAGACCGCGCCGAGCCCGAGCAGCGCCAGCGCCCACTCCGGCGCCTCCCCCAGCCGGTCCGACGCCGTCCGCGCCGTGCGCGCCGGGACGGACGCGACCTGGACGGCCGGGACGAACTCCCGGGACCGGTCGACCATGCGGCCGTCGGGGGCGACGATGGCGCTGATCCCGCTCGTCGCGGCTACCAAGATCGTACGGCCATGTTCGACCGCGCGCAGCCGCGACATGGCGATCTGCTGGGGCGGCAGGCTGGTCTTGCCGTAGGTGGCGTTGTTGGTCTGCACGACCAGCAGGTTCCCGCGCGCGACGTCGCGAACCTCCTTGTCGTAGGCGACCTCGAAGCAGATCACGTCGCCGATGTCCACCGGCCCGAGCTCCATCACGCCGGAGCGGTCGCCCTTGGCGAAGTCGCGGGGGATCCGCTCGAACCGGGTGATCAGCTTGGTCAGGACGTCGCGGAACGGCAGGTACTCGCCGAACGGGACGGGGTGCCGCTTGACGTAGTAGTCGCCCGGGCCGGTCGAGGGGTCCCAGACGATGCCGCGGTTCTCGACCTTCTTCCCGTCGGGGGTGTCGGTGAGGGCGCCGACGAGGACGGGGACGCCGATGTCCTTCACCGCGCCGTCGATGGCGGTGTAGGCGTCGGGCTCGGTGTAGGGGTCGAGGTCGCTGGCGTTCTCCGGCCACACCACCAGCTCCGGCTTGGCGACCCGCCCCGCGCGCACCCGCGCGGCCAGGTCGTGGGTGGCCTTGACGTGGTTGTCCAGCACGGCCTTGCGCTGGCCGAGGAAGTCCAGGCCGAGGCGCGGCACGTTGCCCTGGACGACCGCGACGGTGACCGGGCGGCCGTCGGCGGGCGTGGGGATCAGCAGCCCTCCGCCGACGACGGCGCCGACCGCGGCCAGGCAGACCGCCGCGGGGAGCAGCGCCCGGCGGGTTCCGGGCCGCTCGTCGACGTCCCCTTCCGGGGAACGGGCGGCCTTGGACCGGGCGCGGTGGACGGCCACGCCGGCGCAGGCGAGGAGCCCGCCGATCAGGGCCGTCAGGAACGTGACCAGGGGCGCGCCGCCGAAGGACGCGTACGGGGTGAGGGGCGTGGCGGTCTGGCTGAAGGCGAGCCGCGCCCAGGGGAACCCCCCGAAGGGGACGCGGCCGCGGATCAGCTCCTCGCCGACCCACAGCGCGGCCGTCCAGACCGGCCAGCCGGGAAGCCGGGTGACCAGCGCGATCCCGGCGCCCAGCGGCAGGAAGTAGGCGGCCTCGACGAGGCTGAGGATGATCCAGCCGTCCGGGCCGACGCGGGAGATCCCCTCCAGCGCGGGCACGAAGAACGCGGCGCCGGCGAGGAACGCGAGCCAGGCGCCGGTGCGGGCGGACCGGCCGATCAGCACGAGGGTCAGCAGCGCGACGCCCACCGGCGCGAGCGGCGTGAGGTCGAACGGGGGGAAGGCCGGCCACATCAGCAGCCCGGCCGCTGTGGCGACCCCGGTGGCGGAACGGGCGGCGATCCGGGAGGCGGAACGGGGGGCGACCCCGGTGGCGGAACCGGTGGCGGACCGCTGGGCGGAACC
>NZ_JBFARL010000312.1:0-6356 GCF_040674655.1 Actinomadura sp. NPDC049753
CGGCGGCCGGGTCTCGCCGCCGGACGCGGGCGGCGTCGCGTGCTCGGGCTGGGCGTACGGCGCCGCCGTCCCCGCCGCGCGAAGGGCGGTGGCGGCGATGGCGGTCTGCGTGCGTCCGGCCGTGCGCGTCTTGGTGGTGATGCGAGTTCGGGCGGGCCCCTGGGGGGCGGCCCCGATCCGGATGCCGGAGACCGTGCCGGTGGCGGGCGCCCTGCCCTGCATGCCACCGGCCGGCAGGCCCGCGCCGACCGGTCCGGCGACGAAGCCGAGGAGGCCGAGCACGACGACGAGCAGCCGCGCGACGGGCCGCCGGAAGGCGGGATGGTGCGCTTCGCCCATTCCGCCCTCCTCCCCGGTCCGCCGGCGGGTCGCTCGCCGGGCGCGTTCCCGCCAACCTAGCCCACTTTCCTCCAGGCGGCGCTCGTCCTGACTCCAGGGCGAGAGCCGTGAAAGCGGGTCCGTCAAGGACGGGTTGCGTGACAAAGACGTTGCCCGTCCTCGGCCACACGGCCTTACCAGCAGACACTGGCTGGTGTCCCGATCTGGCCAGCGCGCAGTCCGCCGCCCGCCATTGCCCGCGCGATTTATGCGAATTACTTTCGCGTATGCCCACCCCGAACCGGACAGAGGAGTCTCCGGTGGCACGAATCAGACAGACCGCGATCGTCGGGACCGCCGCCCTGGCCGTCCTCGCCGCGGGGGTCGCCCCCGCGTACGCAGCGGGCACGACCATCCGCAGGGGCTCGGCCACGGCCGCCGCCTACTCCGGCAACGTGCAGGCCTCGCTGCTCGGCACCGCGACGGTCAGCAGCTCGATCGGCAGCGGCTCCTGCAGCCAGTCGACGATGAACGGCTCCATCAACTCCGACGGCAGCGCGCTGAACGTCAGCTCCGCCACCTTCACCGGCACCGGCGGCGGCCCCTGCAGCGGCAGCACCAGCTCGACGATCACCGCGCAGAACCTGCCCTGGACGGGCGGCAACGTCACCTTCGACGCCGCGCACACCGGCGGCCGGGACGCCACCGTCACGATCGCGAACTTCAAGGTGAAGGCCGTGGTGGACATCTTCGGCGGCATCACCTGCGTGTTCGGCGGCAACCTCACCGCCAACGGCTACAACGGCACCAACGCCTCGCGGCCGGTCACCACCAGCAGCGACGCGCAGGTCGGCGTGAAGAACGCCACGGTCAGCAAGCAGTCGGGCAGCAGCTTCCTCTGCCCGTCCACGGCCACCGTGACCGCCACGTACGCGCTGCGCGGCGAGTCGGTCGCCGGATCCGGCACCTACAACCAGGCCCTCTACGTCACCAGCTGACAGAGGCCGGACCGGAGCTCCCGGGGAGGCCGCCGACCCTCCCCCGAGGTGCTCCCAGGAAAAGACGGGCCGCCCCGATACGGGGCGGCCCGTCACGTCGTCACCGGGGCGTCGCCCGGAGCCGGGTCAGCAGCCGACGAGCTGCGCGGCGAGGAAGGACTCGACCTGGCTGAGGGCGATGCGCTCCTGGCTCATCGAGTCGCGCTCCCGGACGGTCACCGCGTCGTCCTCCAGGGTGTCGAAGTCCACGGTGACGCAGAACGGGGTGCCGATCTCGTCCTGGCGCCGGTAGCGGCGGCCGATGGCCCCCGCGTCGTCGAAGTCGACGTTCCAGTTGCGGCGCAGCTGCGCGGCGAGGTCGCGGGCCTTCGGGGACAGGTCGGCGTTGCGCGACAGCGGCAGCACCGCGACCTTCACCGGGGCGAGCCGCCGGTCGAGCCGCATGACGGCGCGCTTCTCCATCTTGCCCTTGGCGTTGGGCGCCTCGTCCTCGGCGTAGGCGTCCATCATGAAGGTGAGCGTGCAGCGGTCGACGCCCGCCGCGGGCTCGATCACGAACGGGGTGAACCGGTCGCCGGACTCCTGGTCGAAGAACGACAGGTCGGCGCCGGACGCCTTGGAGTGCGTGGTCAGGTCGTAGTCGGTGCGGTTGGCGATGCCCTCCAGCTCGCCCCACTCGCTGCCGACGAAGTCGAACCGGTACTCCACGTCGACGGTGCGCTTGGAGTAGTGGGACAGCTTCTCCTGCGGGTGCTCGAACAGCCGCAGGTTCTCCTTGCGGATGCCGAGGTCGACGTACCACAGCATGCGCTCGTCGATCCAGTACTGGTGCCATTCCTCGTCGCTGCCGGGCTTGACGAAGAACTCCATCTCCATCTGCTCGAACTCGCGGGTCCGGAAGATGAAGTTGCCGGGCGTGATCTCGTTGCGGAACGACTTGCCGATCTGGCCGATGCCGAACGGCACCTTGCGGCGCGCGGACTGCTGGACGTTCAGGTAGTTGATGAAGATGCCCTGCGCGGTCTCGGGGCGCAGGTAGGCCAGGCCCGACTCGTCCTCGACGGGGCCGAGGTAGGTCTTGAGCAGCCCGTTGAACATCTTCGGCTCGGTGAACGAGCCCTTCACGCCGCAGTTGGGGCAGGAGATGTCGGCGAGGCCGTTCGCGGGCGGGCGGCCGTGCTTCTCCTCGTAGGCCTCCTCCAGGTGGTCGGCCCGGAAGCGCTTGTGGCAGGACTGGCACTCGGTGAGCGGGTCGACGAACGCCTGGACGTGGCCGCTGGCCTCCCAGACCTCGCGCGCCAGGATGACGCACGAGTCGAGGCCCACGACGTCGTCGCGGCCCTGCACCATCGACTTCCACCACTGGCGCTTGACGTTGTTCTTCAGCTCGACGCCGAGGGGGCCGTAGTCCCAGGAGGCGCGGAGACCGCCGTAGATCTCGCTCGACGGGTAGACCAGGCCCCGCCGCTTGGCGAGGTTGACGATCGTGTCCAGCACATCGGAACGGCGTGCCATGAAAGATTCTCCATCCGGCTGGCGGTCGGCGGGAACAGTGAGTGCGCCCCGGTCCCGCGGCGACGGCGGGCGGCGGCGAGTGTGATCCCCGGTGATGTGCTCCGGCGCGGGCGCCGCCGCCGCCGGAGAGTGCCCCCAGCTTAGGGCACGGGGGCCCCTGAGCAGGAACTAGTAAACGCGCCCGTCGGCGACATCGCTGTCGATGTTCAGGGTGACCCCGCCGTGCGTCTCCCGGTGGCCGCCGCGGTACTGCTTGACGCGGCGGTGCGGCGACCACCAGGCGTCCGGCAGGAACGGGTCTCCGTACACGCCGGCCCGGCCGTCCCAGTTGGCGAACCAGATGCAGGACGGCTTGCTGATCGAGGACCGGCCCACGTCGCGGATGCCGGACTTGGCGCTGCTGTAGAGGCACGGCTTGTAGCCCTCGGTCTTCAGCCGGTCGACCCAGTTGTCGACGAAGCGGAGGACGGCGGCCCGGCAGGCGCTCTTCCTGTGGTCGTAGGCCTCCATGTCGTAGTAGAGCGGCTTGCCCGCCGGGATGCCGAGCGCCCTGGCCCTGCGGGCGGCGTCCGCGGCCGCCTGGGCGCCCTGCCAGGAGGCGCTCCCGGCGGTGAAGCGCTGCGGGCGGCTGCCGCACGGGGCCTGGAGGCCCACGTAGGTGGCGGTGAGGCGGTAGCCCATGGCGCGCACCTGCCTCACCCACGAGGCGGTGAGGTTCGGCTGGGCGCATCCCCGCGCCGCTCCGCCGATGTAGATGTTGGTGACCTTGAACGAGGGCCGCCAGGCCCTCATGGTCGCCAGGGACGGGGCGGTGCAGGTGTCGAATCCCCTGCCGCGCACCCACGAGCGCTCCAGGGCGGTCCCCTGGCCTGAGGACGGGCTCTCGGCGGGCACCGGACCTCCGGTCGGCACCGGGGATCCGGTCGGCACCGGGCCTCCGCCGGGCGCCGTCCCCTCGGCCGGCGGCGTGGGCACGGTGGTCGCCGTCCGGCGGACGTCCGGCTTGGACGGCGCGGCGGTCCACCGGCCCGCCAGCCGGGTGCCCCGCAGGATCCGCTGGAGGACCTCCGGACTCCCGCCGTACACGCCGGTGATCGTGACGCCGGCCTCGGGCAGGGTGAGCCGCGTCTCGTGGTCGGCGGTCCGCCGCACCGTCAGCGAGGCGAGCTTGTCGGCGTGCACGACGGTCCGCGCGGTCCGCCCGTCCCCCGCGGGCTGGATGTGGACGGCCTCGGTGCGGCCGACGGCGCGCGCGGGGCAGTCGGGCTGCGGGCCGGGGCGGCCGAGGTAGACCGCGTGCCGGTCGTAGCGGACGCACCGGGACGGATGCCGGTCGAGCCGGTGCACCTCCCAGCCGGCCGGGACGGGGACGCGCAGCCCCCGGTACTCGACCACGCGGCCGTGCGGGCTCTCCCCGCTCCCGTCCGTCCCCCTCAGGGCGAGCGAGGCCGCCTGAGGGGGCGCGGGCCGCGCGGGGGCCGTCCCGGCGAGGGCGAGGACGGCGGCGACGGCCGCCGCCCCGGACGGCACACTGAACAGGACGGCATGGCGCATCACGTTCTCCCCCCGCGGGCCACGGCATGATCATGTGCGGGATGACCTCGGCGGAGGCGGCGAAACCGGGATGGGTCGCTTCTTGACCGCCGATTGCCCGCATTCTGACCGGGCATGCGAGGGACGGACCGGGCGGCCGCTCAGGCGGAGGAGACCACCTCGTAGGCGCCCGGTTCGTCCACGGCGAGGGCGGCGAGCGGCATGAACCGGAGTCGCACCTCGTAGGCGCCGAGCGCGCGGCGGTAGTGCCCGGCGCCCTCCCACTCGGTGACGAGGGCCCACAGCCCGGGGTCGTCGACGGTCCGGGCGAGGCGGCCGGAGCGGAAGCCGGTGCTCGCGGCCAGGGCCTCCAGCACCGCGGTCATGCTCTCGGCGAAGCCGCCGGACTCCTCGTCCGGCACCCGGTACCGGGTTATCGCGATCATCCGTCCATCCTGGCAGTACGTTGGGCCTGTGGAGACGAGAGGTGAGCGGCCGACCGGGCTGCGGGCGGCCGTCGAGCGGCGCAGCGCGGCGCCGGTGGTGTTCCTGCACCGGATGCCGCGGTGGGTCCTGCTCGCCGCCGTGTTCGTGCTGCTGGTGATCGGCATGGCCGGAACCGGCTGGGTGGCCGCGGCCGGGCTGCTGGTGCTCGCCGCCGCGCTCGGCTGGTTCGCCTACCTGAACTGGCCCGCGCTGGACGGCTCGGGAAGGATTTTGCGCCTCGCCGCGCTGGCCGTACTGGTGGGATTCGCCCTGGGACGCGGCATCGGTCGGTTTTGACAACCGTTTTCATCTTCGTCCATAATCGCACCGTGCCCCCTCTCCGCACAGCCCTGCGAACCGCGCCGGCCGCGGCGCTCGCCCTGGCCGGGCTCGCGGCGGGCCTGACGGCCTGCGCCGACGCCGGCGCGGACGTCCCGCCCGGCAGGACCGCGGTGGTGGCGTCCTTCTACCCGATGGCCTGGCTCGCCGGGAAGGTCGGCGGCGGCGACGCGTCCGTCCGGACGCTCACCAGGCCCGGGACCGAGCCGCACGACCTGGAGCTGACGGCGCGGCAGGTCGCGAACGTCCAGGACGCCGACTACGCCGTCTACGTCAAGGGCGTCCAGCCCGCCGTCGACGACGCGGTCCGCAATCACGCGAAGGGCAGGTCGCTCGACGCCGCGAGCCTCGTGCCGAGGCTTCCCCCGCCCGGCGAGACCGACGACGAAGAGGCCCACGACGGCGTACGGCACCGCGAGGCGTCCTACGACCCGCACATCTGGCTCGACCCGAGCCGGATGGCGACCGTGGCCGCCGCGCTGGGCGAGCGGCTGGCCGCCGCCGACCCCGCGCACGCGACCGGCTACCGGGAGCGCGCCCGGGCCACGGCACAGGCGCTGACCGGCCTCGACCGGGAGTTCCAGGAGGGCCTGCGATCCTGCGCGCGCCGGGAGATCGTCACCGCGCACGCCGCGTTCGGCTACCTCGCGGACCGCTACCGGCTCCGGCAGATCCCGGTCGCGGGCGTGGACCCGTCCGGCGAGCCGTCACCGAAGCGGCTGGCGGGGCTGGCACGGCTCGTCTCCTCCACCGGCGCGACGACGGTCTTCACCGAGACCCTGGTCAGCCCGAGGGTGGCCAGGAGCCTGGCGCGGGAGGCGGGCGTGCGGACGGCCGTCCTCGACCCGGCCGAGGGCGCGCCGGAGGGGGCGTCCGGCGACTACATGACGATCATGCGAGAGAACCTGCGGACCCTGCGGCCCGCGCTGGAGTGCACATGAACGAGACCACCGCCGCGCCGTTCGCGATGACCGGCGGCCTCGTCCGGCGGGACGGCCGCGCGGTGCTCGCCGGCGTCGACCTGCGGGTGGAGGCCGGCGACGTGCTCGCCGTCCTCGGTCCGAACGGCGCGGCCGGGCCGCCGCCCTCTCCTCACCGGTGAGCGCGTGCACCTCCCGTCCGAGCTGCGGGAACGGCTGCATGATCTCGTAGTCGGCGAACACCCGG
>NZ_JBFARL010000313.1:0-6347 GCF_040674655.1 Actinomadura sp. NPDC049753
TGCCGACCGGCATCACCAGCCCGCCGCTGAACCCCTGCACGACCCGGAACGCGATCAGCGACTCGATGTTCCACGCCAGCCCGGCGAGCAGCGACACCGTGACGCTCGCCGACAGGTCGTCGAGCACCTCGCTCAGCCGGTCCAGGGCCGCCGCGATCCACGGCAGGGAGGCCGGGGCGGGGGAGGCCAGGGCCGCGAGGCGCTGCTCGTCGTCCTCTCCGTAGAGCAGGCTCGGCGCCACCCGCATGCGCAGCGCCGCCGGCGCGTCCCCGAACGAGCTCCCGGGCAGGACGCCCATTCCGTACCGTTCCAGGAGAAGGTGCGTGAGGTCGGCGCCCGTCCGGATGCCGTGGTCGGCCTCCAGCTTGTCCCGCATCGTGCCGAAGTCGGGATAGAGGTAAAAGGCCGCTTCCGGACGCACGACCCGTGCGCCGGCCGCGGCGAACCGGTCGGCGACCGCGCCGGTGACGGCGCCGTGCAGGCGCCTGCTGCGGTCGACGTGCTCGACCAGCTCCGGCGGCTCGGCGAACGCGAACGCGGCGGCGTGCTGCATCGGGGCGGGCGCGCTGGACCAGATCTCGCTGGCCACCCCCAGCAGGCTGTCGCGCAGCGCCCGGCCGAACGGCCCGTCCGGCAGCCGCGCCACCCCGATCCGCCATCCGCCGGCCGCCAGGCTCTTGCTCAGCGCGGTCGTCACGACGGTCCGCTCGGGGGCGTACCGCGCCGGGCTCGGCACCGTCACGCCAGGCGCGTGCACCAGGTCGCGGTAGATCTCGTCGGAGATGACGACCAGGTCCTGTTCGCGCGCGACCGCGCACAGCCGCCGCACGGTGGCCTCGGAGGCGATGGTCCCGGTCGGGTTGTCCGGGAGCGTCACCACGACGGCCCGCACGTCGCGTCCCCGGGCGCGGGCCCGCACCACCGCGTCGGCCAGCAGCGCGGGGCTCGGGACGCCGCCCTCGCCCGGAGGCGTCGCCACCCGGATCGGCTCCACGCCCGCCAGCGACGCCTGCGCCGCGTAGCTCACCCAGCTCGGGGCCGCCACGACGACGTCGCCGCCCAGCGCGGTCAGCAGGGCGAACAGCAGCGGCTTGCTGCCGGGGCCCGCGACGACCGCGGCGGGATCGGTGGGCAGCCCGCGGCGGGCCCAGTATCCGGCCGCGGCGGCGCGCAGTGCGGCGCTCCCGGCCACGGGGCCGTAACCGCCCTGGCCCGCGGCCGCGCCGAGCTCGCGGGTCAGGGCGGGATGTATCGGTATCCCGGCTTCTCCGAAGCCGAGGGGAAGCACGCGCTCCCCCCTCCTGCGCTTGCTGGCTATGGCCTCGTTGACCGCGAGCGTGGCGGACAGGGGGACCGGGCGCGGCTCGAACGACAGCGGCCGGACGGCTGAGGGCAGGTTCTGGGGCATGAGCACTCCATTAGGGCATGACTGTTTCACGGAGGGTAATCGTGGAATCCCCGTGTGTTGCGACCCGGCCGGGTTCGCCTAACTCTTGCCCTCAACGAGCATCATTACAAGCGAGTCTCGCCGATGCTGACCGTAAGATGGGCTGATGCTAGAGCTGCGCCGCCTGCGGCTTCTCGCCGAGTTCTCCCGCCGCGGCAGCATCGCCGCCACCGCCGCCGCCCTCGGCTACACGCCCTCGGCGGTCTCCCAGCAACTGGCCGCCCTCGAACGGGAGGCCCGCGTCCCGCTGCTGGACCGGACGGCGCGCAGCGCGGAGCTGACCGACGCCGGCCGCCGCCTCGCCGAGCGCGCCGAGGAGATCCTCGGCCTCGTGGAGACGGCCGAGGCGGAGCTGTCCGCCCAGGCCGACGCGCCCATGGGCCGGGTCGTGGTCACCGCGTTCCCGACCGCGGCCGTCGCGTTCGCCCCCGCACTGGCGCAGAGCCTCGGCGACCATCCCGGGCTCACGTTCGTGCTCCGGCAGACCGCGCCCGGCACCGGCATCCGCCAGGTGCAGAACGGCGAGGTCGACATCGCGCTGATCGACGACTGGACGGGGAAGGTCCCCGACCAGTCGCCCGCGGCGCTGGAGTTCTTCCACCTGCGCCGCGACCCTCTCGTCCTGGTCGTCCCGGACACCCATCCCATGGCCCGGCCGGACCGGCCGGTCGAACTGCAGCGGCTGCGGGACGAGCCGTGGATGGCGGCGCCGGCCGGGGAGCCGTCGCGGCAGGCCGTCGAACGGCTTCTGGACACGGTCGGCGGCGCCCGTCCTGTACCCTGGGAGTTCGAAGGCCTCCACACGATCCTGAGCCTCGTGGCCCGCGGCATCGGTATCACCGCGGTGCCGGCGCTGGCGCTCGCCGCCGGCGACCAGGGCGTGGCGGTCCGGCGCATCCCCGAATGCAGGCTGGCCCGAGAGGTCTACGCCGTGACTCGCACCGCCAGCGTGCGCAGGCCGTCCGTGGCGGTCACCCTGCGCGCGATCTACGCGGCCGCGAAAGAGGTCCAGATCACCGCGCCCGAGTCCTGAAAAGGGTTTGGGGATACCCGTAAGCAGTCCCTCGTGACCTCTGCCGAAACTCGGAAATAAGCCGGGGAGACGGGTTCGGACCTGGCCGCATCCGGCCTTGATTCGCACCATGGGGGCGTCGGGGCCGAACTAACAGGGGAAACGGCTGCGCGGGGACGAATCCGTCTAAACAGGACGGACGCGCGCGGATCATCACGTACGGTGGGGCGAATCGTGAGCACATCCGAGACCATGTACACCGATCGGGGAGCGCAGCGCTCGATGGAACGACCGGCGACCATGACAGCGGAAGAACCACCAGGCCTGGTGCGCGCACCGAAGCCGCAGGACGGCCCGGGGGCCGCGGGTGGCCACCACATCTTCGAACTGCCGCGGGTGACCGCGCTGCTGATGCACGCGCTCCCGCGCTTCATCGAGGGGGTCATCGCCCCCGTCGCGGTCTTCTACGCCGCCCTCATGATCCTCGGCCTGAACGGCGCGCTCGTCGCCGCCGTCGCCTGGGTGTACGGCGGGATCATCTACCGGTACGTGCGCGGGCACCCCGTGTCGGGGATGCTCATGCTCGCCGCGGTCGGCGTGACCGTCCGCGCCGCCCTCGCCGCCGCGACGCACAGCGCCGTCATCTACTTCCTCCAGCCGACCCTCGGCACGCTCGCCGTCAGCATCGCGTTCCTCGCCTCGGTGCCGCTCCGGCGGCCGCTCGCGATGAAACTCGCCAAGGACATGGCGCCCATTCCCGACGCGTTCTACAAGCACGCCCGGGTCCACCAGTTCTTCCTGCGGATCTCGCTGCTGTGGTCGGCGGTGCTGCTCACGAACGTGGGCGTCAGCCTCTGGATGCTCTTCAACGAGTCGATCAGCATGTACCTGTGGATCCGCACCGGCATCGTCGCGGGCCTGGGAGCGGTCGGCATCGCGATCTCGGTCTGGGGCTTCAAGCGCGTGGTGCGCCACGTCAACCGCGAGCCCGCGGCGGCGGCCACCCCCGCGGCCGGCGCCTGACCGCGCCGCCTTCGGCCCCCGTTCGTCCCCTCTGCCCTCCTCTGACCCTCTCTGAGCAGCGAATCTTCGCTGATGTCCGAACCTGGGCGTGATTCAGGGCGTCTCCAACCTTGGATAGATTTCACCTACACGGGGTGAATGTCTGAGGTTGGGGGAGTCAGTGGTGACAAAGGGTCGGTTGGGACCTGTGGTGGCCGGCGGGACGGGAGCGCTGGCGCTGCTCATGACCGGCTGCTCGATCGGGGGCGAGGGCAAGCTCGCCTCGGGCGGGTCGGACACGACCGTGACGATCACGCCGGCGAACGGGACCGCCCAGGTCAAGCCGGACGGCACGATCGAGGTCAAGGCCTCCGGCGCGAAGCTGCGCAACGTCACCGTCCAGGGCGGGGGAGCCGCGATCTCCGGGAACTACGGGGACGGCCGCAAGACCTGGCGGTCCACCCGCACCCTGACCCCGGGGACGTCCTACACGGTCACGGCCCAGGCCGGCGACGGCGGCAAGGCCCGGACGGTCACCAGCTCGTTCACGACGCTGAAGCCCGCCCAGACGCTGTCGATCGCGGACATCACGCCGAACGTCACCGGGGAGAAGGTCGGCGTCGGCATGCCGATCTTCGTCCGGTTCAACCGGCCGGTCGCCGACAAGGCCGCGGTGGAGCGGACGCTGCGCGTCAGCCCGGAGAAGCCGGTCGAGGGCGCGTGGCGCTGGGTCGGCTCCGACCAGGTCATCTACCGGACCAAGACGTACTGGCAGCCGCACCAGACGGTCCGCTTCCAGGCGGACCTCGCCGGGGTGAACGCGGGCGGCGGCGTGTACGGGGCCAAGGACGCCCAGGCGACCATCACCATCGGCGCCGCGCAGATCACCACCGGCGACATCGGCGACCACCACATGACGGTGACGCGGGACGGCGAGAAGCTGCGCACGGTCCCGTTCAGCGCCGGCAACGGCCAGACGCGGGAGTTCACCACCACCAGCGGCGTCCACCTGCTGATGGAGAAGGGCAACCCGGTCACGATGACGTCCCCCGGCCGCAAGGAGGGGGACCCGGGCTACTACAAGACCGTCGTGAACTACGCGGTCCGCTTCTCCAACAGCGGCGAGTACGTCCACTCCGCGCCGTGGTCGGTCGGCTCGCAGGGCTCGGCGAACGTCAGCCACGGCTGCCTGAACGTCAGCCCCGCCAACGCCAAGTGGTTCTACGACGTCATGCAGCGCGGCGACGTGATCAACCTGACCGGGACCGACCGCGAGGTCGAGTGGGACAACGGCTGGAGCGTCTGGCAGCTCTCCTTCGACAAGTGGCGGGAGGGCAGCGCGCTCCGCTGAGACGGCTGCCGGGGGCGGGGGGAGGGCGACGAAACCTCCGTCTTGCAACGCTTTGATCTCAGGCACCTGCAAAAACCCTGGGACATGGCATGATCGTCGACTTTTGTCGCTAATGTCGCTCTGGTAGACGGCGGGGTTCTGGAGGTCAACGGTGCAGCGGAGGCTTTCCGCAGGGGTTCGGGCTGGCGCGGGAATGGCGGGGGTCGTCCTCCTCTTCACGACGGCCTGCAGCGGAGGAGAGAAGGACTCCGGCGTCACCGTCGGAGAAAAGGGCGACGCGAGCGTCCCGCAGGTGACGATCAACCCGGGCAACGGCAACACCAAGGCCAAGCCCGAGGACGGCGTCGTCGTCACCGCCGCGGGCGGGACCCTCGAACAGGTCTCGGTGACGCTCAAGGGCAAGCCCGTCGACGGCGCGATGGCCGCCGACAAGACCAGCTGGAAGTCGCGCACGCTGCGCCCCGGCGCCAAGTACCAGGTCACCGCGGTCGCCAAGAGCCCCAAGGGCAAGACGGCCACCGTCAACGCCGTGTTCGCCACGCTCAGGGCCGCCAGCGAGCTCAGCATCGTCGACATCACGCCGAGCAAGAACGAGAAGGTCGGCGTCGGCATGCCGATCCAGGTGGTCTTCAACCGGCCGGTGGCCGACAAGAAGGCCGTCGAGAGCGCTCTCGAGGTCAAGTCGACCACGCCCGCCACCGGCGCCTGGTACTGGCTGAACGACACCACGGTGATCTTCCGCACGAAGAACGGCACCTGGTGGGCGCCCAACCAGAAGGTGACGTTCACCGCCCGGCTGGCCGGGGTGAGGTCGGGCAAGAAGACCTACGGCGTGACGGACTACACCCGCGGGTTCCGCATCGGCGACGCGCACATGGTCACGGTCAGCACCAAGAAGCACAAGCTCGTCGTCACCAAGAACGGCCAGAAGGTCCGCAGCTGGCCGATCAGCGCCGGCCGCGGCGGCCGCGTCGTCAACGGCGTCGACACCTACCTCACCACCAGCGGCATCCACCTCACCATGGGCAAGGAGAATCCGGCGATCATGACGTCGGAGTGGATGGGGGTCAAGCCGGACGACAAGAAGAACGGCGGCTACAAGGAGGTCATCCCGCACGCGGTGCGGATCTCCAACAGCGGCGAGTACATCCACTCGATGGCCGCCACCACCTGGGCGCAGGGCCGCCAGAACGTCAGCCACGGCTGCGTCAACTCCCCGCCCGCCGACGCCCGCTGGTACTACGAGTGGTCCTACCGCGGCGACCCGGTGATCATCACCGGCAGCAAGCGCAAGCTGGACCCGCTCAACGGCTGGAGCTACTACCAGATGTCGTGGGACCGGTGGGT
Organism: Actinomadura sp. NPDC049753; assembly: GCF_040674655.1. NCBI lineage: Bacteria > Bacillati > Actinomycetota > Actinomycetes > Streptosporangiales > Thermomonosporaceae > Actinomadura > Actinomadura sp. NPDC049753. The sequence goes on from NZ_JBFARL010000313.1 coordinate 6,160, forward strand.
GAAGGGCAGCGCCCTCGACCGAACCGTGACCACCGGGTGACCATGACCGGGCCCCGCCCCGGGAACGGCCCGGACACGGCCGTCGGCGATCGGGGACCCGGTGAACGAGCCAGCGCACCCGCTGCGACTGCGGCGCCGCGTATCGCCGCGAGCGTGCGGGGGGTCGGCTTGGCCGGGGTGGTGCGGGC
>NZ_JBFARL010000314.1:0-6284 GCF_040674655.1 Actinomadura sp. NPDC049753
TCCACAACGCCCAGGGACACCGGTCGCACCAGCAGGGCGTGTACCACCCCTGGCCGGAGATCACTGTGACTCTCGGGTGGACCCTCGACGGGGACCCGGGCGCGGCGCCGCGGACCGGGCCGTCCGGTCCGCTCGCCTCCCTCACCGGGCGCGAGCGGGAGGTGCTGAAGCTCGTCGCCGAGGGCCGCAACAACCGGGAGATCGCGGCGGCGCTGTTCATCTCCCCCAAGACGGCGAGCGTGCACGTGTCGAACATCCTCGGCAAGCTGAACGTCTCCAGCCGCACCCAGGCCGCCGCCGTCGCCCACCGCGAGGGGATCTGATCTTGCAATGGCGGACCGGGCGCCGGTAATGTGCATTTCGTGACTGCCGGGTCGGCCATGGGCCACGAGCGAGTGAGGTTCCCGGCCTCCGAGTGAGGCCGGAGCGGGCCCGAGGCCCGCCTCTTCCACTCCCCTTTCCTCTTCACCTTCCGCGCGCGCAGCGCATCGTCCTTCGTGCGCGCAGCGCGACGTCATCAGGCATGCCCGACTTCCGGCACGCCCTTTCACCACCTTTCCCGAGCCGCGGCCGCGTGTTCTTTTCCGCGGCTTGTTCGCCATGCCCGAAAACAGGAGACAAATGGATTTCAACAAGCAGGTCATCGAGGAGTTCCGCGCGAACCGCGGGCGGGTCGGCGGTCCGTTCGAGGGCGGGCGGCTGCTCCTGCTGACCACCACCGGGGCCCGCACCGGCGCCCCGCACACCACGCCGCTCGGCTACCTGCCCGACGGCGTCGGGCGCGTCCTGGTCATCGGCTCGGCCGGGGGCTCGCCGAGGAACCCGGCCTGGTACCACAACCTGGTGGCCAACCCGCGCGTCACGGTCGAGAGCGGCGCCTTCGCCTACGAGGCCGACGCGGTCGTCCTGGAGGGGGACGAGCGCGACCGCGCCTTCGCGCGGGCGGCCGAGGCCGATCCCGGCTGGGCCGAGTACGAGGAGAAGTCGGGGCGGACGCTGCCCGTCGTCGCCCTGGTCCAGGCCGCCGCCGGACCGCCCGCCGGACCGGAGTCGCCCAGCGCCATGCTGGTCGCGGTGCACGACGCGTTCCGCGGGGAGCTGGAGCTGATCCGGAAGGAGGTGGCCGCGTCCGGGGCCGCCGTGGGCGCTCAGCTGCGGGTCAACTGCCTGACCGTGTGCCAGGGGCTCGGCCACCACCACATGGGCGAGGACCAGCAGATGTTCCCCGTGCTGGAGCGGCGCCACCCCGAGCTCGCACCGGCGCTGGCGGAGCTGAGGGACGAGCACGAGACGATCAGCGCGCTGCTGGAGGAGCTGCGCCGCGTCCTGGACGCCGGCGACTCCGCGTCGCTGCTCGCCGAGGTCGACCGGCTCACGGCCGCGCTGGAGGCGCACCTCGACCGCGAGGAGGAGCGGCTCGTCCCGCTCCTGGACGCCCTGGAGTTCTAGGGGGCGCACGCCCGGAGGAGGCCGCGGCCGGGGATCAGCGGCAGGTCCAGGGCGGTGAGCAGGCCGGGGGGCGCCTCGACGACGGCGGGGACGGCGTTGACCAGGCGCATCGCGGTGGCCTTCAGGCCCGCGGTGTTGTGGTCGCCGTCGGTGCCGAGGAGCCGCAGGTCCACCGTGTAGTTCGGCTCGCCGCGGACCTCGACGCGGTAGCAGCCCGCGCCGGCGGGCTGCGGCCAGTCGGGGGCGAGGTCGTCGCGGAGCCGGGTGACGTGCTCCAGGACGACGACGGCCTCGCCGCCGCGCATGCCCCGCACCTCGAACCGCAGGGCGGCGGCCGTGCCCTTCTCGATGGTCCCGGCGGAGACGGCGAAGGTCTCGGGCGCGGGCAGGCGGGTGTGCCACTCGGCGATCCCGTCCAGCTCCACGCCGAGGCCGGCGGCGATCTGCCGGACGACGCTCCCCCACGCCATGGTGAGGACGCCGGGCTGCAGCAGCATCGGGGCGTCGTCCATCGGGCGGCCGAAGCCCATGATGTCGAACAGGACCGTGGCCTGGTCGTAGGTGTTGTAGTTGAGGATCTCCATGCAGCGCACCTGCTCGATGCGCTCGCTGATGCCGGTGACGGCGAGCGGGAGCACGTCGTTGGCGAAGCCGGGGTCGATGCCGTTGACGAAGAGGGACGCGCCGCCGGCCGCCGCCGCCTCGCGCACCGGGTCGGACATCTCGGGCGGGACGACGCCGTCCGGGAACTGCAGGAAGACGGGGCTGCTGGAGACGACGTTCACCCCGGCGCGCAGGATGCGGCACAGGTCGTCGATCGCCTCCATCAGCCGGACGTCGGCCATCGAGGTGTAGACGACGCAGTCGGGCCGCAGGGCCAGCAGCGCCTCGGCGTCGCCGGTGGCGGTGACGCCGAGGTCGCGGCCGAGGCCCGCGAGGTCCCCGGCGTCCCGGCCGGCCTTGGCCGGGTTGGAGACCCACACCCCGGCGAGTTCGAGGTCGGGCCGGGCGTCGATGCCGGCGATCGCGTGCCGCCCGACGTTGCCGGTGCTCCACTGGACGACGCGGTAGGTCACAGGTCCTCCATGCCGAGGTCGAGGTTGGGGGCGTCGATGCCGCCGTCCACGCGCAGCACGCTGCCGGTGACGTAGGCGGAGGCGGGCGAGGCGAGGTAGAGGACGGCGGCGGCCACGTCCTCGGGCTCGCCGACGCGGCGCAGCGGCGTCCTGCGCTCCATCTCGGTGCGCAGCTCGTCGCTGGTCATGACGACGTCGAGCGCGGACGTCGCGACGGAGCCGACCGCGACGGCGTTGACGCGCACGCGCGGGGCCAGGTCGAACGCCGCGAGCCGGGTGTAGTGGGCGAGGGCCGCCTTGGCGCTGCCGTAGGCCAGGTAGCCGCGGCCCGCGATCCGCCCCATGGCCGAGGAGATGTTGACGACGCTGCCGCCGTCGGCCTTCAGCAGGTGCGGGACGGCCGAGCGGGTCAGCGCGTGCGCGGTGCCGACGTTGAACCGGAACGCCTTCTCCATCTGCCGGGGCGAGGTGTCCAGGAAGGCGGCGGGCATGGCGCCGCCCATGTTGTTCACCACGATGTCCAGGCGCCCGAACTCGCGCGCGGCGAGGTCGGCCAGCTCGGCGGCGGATTCAGGTTCCGCGAGGTCGGAGGGGACCACCAGGGCCCGCCGTCCGGCCGCCTCGATCCCGGCGGCGACCTCGTCGAGCTGCTCGCGCGTCCGGGAGGAGATCACCACGTCGGCGCCCGCCTGGGCGAGCGCGACCGCGGTGGCCGCCCCGATCCCCCGGCCCGCGCCGGTCACCACCGCCACCCTGCCGTCGATTCGGAACCGCTCCGAGATCACCGGCGTCACCTCCGGTCCGTCGCCTCACCGCCCGCACAGCCTACGCAGGAACTAGAACCTGTTTCAATACCAGCGCGGAAGGCGGCGCGTGACGGGCACACAGCGGCGGACGGTACATCTTCACGGGTCATTCGTGAGGTCCGCTACTGGTCCATTTCCGACATGACTGCAATTCTTTTCCACGTGCGGCCCGGCAATCGGAGCACGAGGAAGGGGAGACGGGCGTGGACAAGGGGTACGAGCTTTACTGCCTCGCAGACGAGCTCTTCTACGATGCTCCGCCGGTGACCCGCAGCACCGACTTCGACATCACGCGCCGGGAACTCCCCGAGGGGTGGGAAAAGGTCTTCGGCGACGAATGGGTCGTCTATGTGCCGCCGGTTCAGCGCGCTCCCGAGCAGGGCTGGAAAGTGCATGTCTCCGGATGTCCCGAAAGCGCCGTGGAGGCGCTCGCGGGGACATGGGAGTACTGCGTGGCCCGGGGAATCGAGTTCAAGCATCTGCGCGGCCCGGGAACGCTCCGCAGGCGCAACGCCAAGTACGCGCCGCGCGGGGCGAGCGGGAAACTCGTCACGGTCTACCCCGCGGACGAGGACGAGCTGGCGGAGGTGCTCGCCGGCCTCGGCGCGCGGCTGGACGGCCTGCCCGGCCCGTACATCCTCAGTGACCTGCGCATCGGCGAGGGCCCGCTGCACGTCCGGTACGGCGGCTTCGCGGAGCGCCGGTGCCTGGACGAGCAGGGCCGGCTCGTGCCCGCGCTGCGCGACGGCTCCGGGGAACTGGTGCCGGACCGGCGCGATCCCGTCTTCTCCGTTCCCGACTGGGTGAGCCTTCCCGCCTGCCTGGAATCGCATCTCAAAGCACGCGGCGCCACGACGACGACCGATCTTCCCTACCGGATCGACAAGGCCCTCCACTTCTCAAACGGGGGCGGCGTCTACGCGGCGACCGATACCCGCAGCGGCGCGAAAGTGGTGCTGAAAGAAGGCCGGCCCTATGCGGGCCTGGCCGCCGACGGCGCGGACGCGGTGACCCGGCTGCGGCGCGAGCGGGACGTGCTGGAAAAGCTCGACGGAATCGAAGGCGTGCCCGCCGTTCTCGACTGGTTCACGCTCGGCGAGCACCATTTCCTGGTCCAGGAGTTCATCGAGGGGCGGACGCTCAACACGTTCTTCGCCGAACGGCACCCGATGCTCGATCCCGAGCCCGATCCCGCGAAGACCGCCGAGTACACGAAGTGGGCGCTGCGCGTCCACGAGGGAGTGGAACGCGTCATCGCCGCCATCCACGACCGCGGCGTGGTCTTCAACGACCTGCACATGTTCAACGTGATGGTGCGCCCGGACGACTCGGTCGCGCTGATCGACTTCGAGACGGCCGCGCCCGCGGCCGACGGCGGCCGGCAGACCCTCGCCAACCCCGCGTTCCTCGCCCCGCCCGACCGGCGCGGCACCGACGTCGACCGCTACAGCCTCGCCTGCCTGCGGCTCGCCCTGTTCGTCCCGCTGACCACGCTGTTCGTGATCGACCGGGGCAAGGCCCGGCAGCTCGCCGACCTGATCGCCGAGAACTTCCCCGTCCCCCGGGCGTTCCTCGACGAGGCGGTCGCGCAGATCGCCCGGGACGCCGCGCCCGCCCCCGCGCCGGCGTTCACTCCGGACTCCGGCGGCTGGGAGCGCGCCAGGGACGCCCTCTCGCGGGCGATCCTCGAAAGCGCCACCCCCGAGCGCGCCGACCGGCTCTTCCCCGGCGACGTGGAGCAGTTCTCCGGCGCGTCGCTCGGGCTCGCGCACGGCGCCGCGGGTGTCCTGTACGCGCTGGACGCGACGGGCGCCGGCCGGTTCCCGGCCCACGAGGAGTGGCTGGCGGAGCGGGCGTCGAACCCGCGGCGCGGGACCGGGATCGGCCTGTACGACGGCCTGATGGGCGCGGCGTACGTGCTGTCGCGCCTCGGCCACCGGGACGCCGCGCTCGCCGCCGTCCGGCACTGCCTGGGCGAACGGTGGGAGCGGCTCGGCGACGACCTCTACGGCGGCCTGCCCGGATTCGCGCTCGGCCTGGACCACCTCGCCCGCGCGACCGGCGACGTGTCCCTGCGCGAGGCGGCCCGCCGCTGCGTGGAGATCGTGGCCGGGCGGTCCGGCGGAGGGGGCGGCGGGCGTCCCGGCCTCATGTACGGCGGCGCCGGCGCGGCGCTGATGTTCGTCCGCGCCTACGAGCGCGACGGGAGCCCCGAGCTGCTCGACCTGGCCGCCTCGGCGCTGCGCCGCGACCTCGCCGCATGCGTCACCGACCGCAACGGCGCCCTCCACGTCGACCAGGGCAGCCGGGTGCTGCCCTACCTCGGCCGCGGCAGCGTCGGCATCGGCCTCGTCCTGGACGAGTACCTGGCCCATCGGCCCGACGAGCGGTTCGAGGCGGCGCGCGACGCCGTCCGCGTGGCCGCGACGTCCCGGTACTACGCGCAGCCGAGCCTGTTCAGCGGCCGCGCCGGGATGCTGATCTACCTGGCCCGGCACGCCCGGTCGGGCCTCGGCCCGCAGGACGGGGCGCGCGTGGCGGGGCACGTCCGCGACCTCGCCTGGCACGCCCTGCCGTACGCGGGCGGGCTGGCGATGCCGGGCGAGCACATGTACCGACTGTCGATGGACCTCGCGACCGGCACCGCCGGGGTGCTGCTCGCGCTCGGCGCGGCCCTCCACGACCCGGCTCCAGGACTGCCGTTCCTCGGGACGGCGCACCGGCCCCCCGTGGGAACCCCCACGGCGGCCACCTCTATCCAGCCCGAAAGGAGGTGAAGAACATGGCGCTTCTCGACCTTCAGGGGATGGTGAGCGAGAACGGCGGCGGCGGCGGCAACAGCAGCCTCAGCCTGCTCTGCCACAGCTCCCACAGCATCACGATCTGCCTGTGATGACGCTGGCGGCCATGGTCCCCGTGCCGGGGCCATGGCCGCCTCCGTGTTTGGAGACCC
>NZ_JBFARL010000315.1:0-6198 GCF_040674655.1 Actinomadura sp. NPDC049753
AGCCTGGGGCCGGCGCCGCCGCGCCGCGGCGGGCGCGCCCCGCGGACGCGCGAAGGGCGACGCGCAGGGCACGCGGCGGCTCGCGGCGCTGCTGCTGTCACCCACCCTGCTCGTGCTCGCGCTCGTGATCGGCTACCCGGTCCTCGCCGGGTTCCGCGAGTCGCTGTACGCGCGCGGCGAGGGACTGGACGCCGACGGGTTCGTCGTGGAGGGCGACCGCTTCGTCGGCCTCGACAACTACACCGCGATCTTCCAGGGCGACCGCGCCGACGCCTTCTGGAACGCCTTCTCCAACACCACGTTCTTCACCCTCACCACGGTCGTGCTGGAGACGGTGATCGGCGTCGCGATGGCGCTGATCATGCAGCAGGCGTTCCGGGGGCGGGCGCTGGTGCGCGCGAGCATCCTCGTCCCGTGGGCGATCCCGACCGCGATCTCCGGGCTGCTGTGGCGGTGGATCTTCCAGGCCGACGGCGCCGCGAACGCGGTGCTCCGCCAGGAGATCCTGTGGACCGCCGACGGCTTCCCCGCCAAGGCGGCCGTCGTCATCGCCGAGGTGTGGAAGACCTCCCCGTTCATCGGGCTGCTCGTCCTCGCCGGGCTGCAGATGATCCCCCGGGACGTCTACGAGGCCGCCCGGGTGGACGGCGCCGGCCCGGTCCAGCAGTTCTTCCGCATCACGCTGCCGCTGGTCAAGCCCGCGCTGCTGGTCGCCGTGCTGTTCCGGCTGCTGGACGTGCTGCGGATGTTCGACCTGCCCGCCGTGCTGATCGGCGTCAACCAGAAGTCCGTGGAGACGCTGACGATGATCGCCTGGTTCGAGGCGTCCAACCTGCGGTACGGGTCGGCGGCGGCGTACGCGACCGTCCTGTTCCTGTACATCGCGCTCATCGCCTACCTGTTCGTGAAACTGCTCGGCGCCGACATCATCGGCGAGGCCCGGCGGACCAGGCGCCCGCGCGCCGTCCGGACGCCGCGCGGCGGAAGGAGGGCGGCGGCATGACCGGCTCAGTGGTGAAGCGGACGCTGTCCTACCTCGGGTTCGCCGCCGTGGCGGTGTACTGCCTCGCGCCGTTCTACTGGATGGCGATCTCGGCGTTCCGCCGCCCGCAGGACCAGTTCGACAACTCGCCCGTTCCGGCGCGGTGGTCGTGGGAGAACTTCTCCGCGGTGTTCTCCGGCGACAACGGCTTCGGCCGCGCCCTGCTGAACAGCGTCATCGTGGCGGGCGCCACCACCGTGCTCACCCTGCTGGTCGGCACGTTCACCGCGTACGCGCTGGCCCGGCTGGACTTCCGGTTCAAGAACGCGGTGCTCGGACTGATCGTCGCGACGACGATGTTCCCGGGGATCTCGCAGCTGGTCCCGCTGCTGAAGCTCTTCACCGACATCAAGTGGATCAACACCTACCAGGCGATGGTGCTGCCCAGCCTCGGGTTCGCGCTGCCGCTGTCGGTGTGGCTGCTCACCGCGTTCTTCCGGCAGCTGCCGTTCGAGCTGGAGCAGGCGGCGATGGTGGACGGCTGCACCCGCGGCCAGGCCTTCCGCAAGATCATCGTTCCGCTGGCGGCGCCCGGGGTGTTCACCACGGCGATCCTGACCTTCATCGCCGCGTGGAACGAGTTCCTCATCGCGCTGTCCATGGTCAACAAGAAGGAGATGCAGACCGCGACCGTCGCGATCTCCAAGTTCACCGGCGTCTCCGGGTTCGACCAGCCGTTCGGCACCCAGATGGCGGCCGGGGTGATCGTGACCGTCCCTCTCATCGCCGTCGTGCTGGTCTTCCAGCGCCGGATCGTCGCCGGCCTCACCGCCGGCGGCGTCAAGTAGCACCCGACAGCTCCCGACAAGAAGGATGTTCATGACCCAGGACACCCTGCTCGCGCACACCGCCGGCGACCGCGCCGAAGGCGGAGGCTGGTGGCGCGACGCCGTCATCTACCAGGTGTACGTGCGCAGCTTCGCCGACTCCGACGGCGACGGTGTCGGCGACCTGCCGGGCATCCGGTCCCGGCTGCCCTACCTGGCCGGCCTCGGCGTCGACGCGCTGTGGCTGACCCCGTTCTACGTCTCGCCGATGGCCGACTTCGGCTACGACGTGGCGGACTACCGCGACGTCGACCCGCTGTTCGGCACCCTCGCCGACGCGCGCGGCCTCATCGCGGACGCGCACGCGCACGGGCTGCGGATCATCGTGGACGTCGTGCCGAACCACACCTCCGACCGGCACGCCTGGTTCCGGGCCGCGCTCGCCGCGGCCCCCGGGTCCTCCGAGCGCGACCGGTACATCTTCCGGGACGGGAGGGGACCGGGCGGCGCCGAACCTCCCAACGACTGGGAGTCGGTGTTCGGCGGTCCCGCCTGGACGCGGGTGCCGGACGGCCAGTGGTACCTGCACCTGTTCGCGTCCGAGCAGCCCGACCTCAACTGGGAGAATCCCGAGGTCCACGCCGAGTTCGCCGACGTCCTGAGGTTCTGGCTCGACCTCGGCGTGGACGGCTTCCGCGTGGACGTCGCGCACGGCATGGCCAAGGCGCCGGGGCTGCCCGACGTGGGCCACCCGAACCAGACGGAGATGCTCGGCACGGCCGTCCTGCCCTACTTCGACCAGGACTCCGTCCACGACATCCACCGCGCGTGGCGCCGCCTGCTCGACTCCTACGGCGGGGAGCGGATCGCCGTCGCCGAGGCGTGGGCGCCCACGCCGCAGCGGCTCGCCGACTACACCCGTCCCGACGAGCTGCACCAGGCGTTCAACTTCCACTACCTGACCGCGCCCTGGGAGGCGGGCGGGATGCGGGCGGTGATCGAGGAGTCGCTGCGCACGGCCGGGGCCGTCGGCGCGCCCGCGACCTGGGTGCTGTCCAACCACGACGTGAAACGGCACGTCACGCGGTACGGCGACGGCGAGACCGGCCTGCGGCGCGCCCGCGCGGCCGCGCTGCTGACGCTCGCGCTGCCCGGCTCGTCCTACGTCTACCAGGGCGAGGAGCTCGGCCTGCCGGAGGTGCTGGACCTGCCGGAGGAGTTCCAGCGGGACCCGCAGCGGCTGCGCGCCGAGGGCGCCGGCCGCGACGGCTGCCGCGTCCCGATGCCGTGGGAGGGCGAGGAGCCCCCGTTCGGGTTCGGCGCGGGCGGCGCGTCCTGGCTCCCGATCCCCACCGCGTGGCGCGACCTGACCGTCGCCGCGCAGGACGCCGACCCCGGCTCGATGCTCGCGCTCTACCGCGAGGCGCTGCGGATCCGCCGCGAGCATCCGGCACTCGGCGACGGAGATTTGCACTGGATTGCGAGCTCACCCGGCACACTGGTCTTCGTGCGTGCGGCCGGGGGCGGGAACGAGCGGCTCGCGTGCGCGGTCAACCTGGGCGGCGCGACCGCGCGCGTCCACGTGCGGGGGACCCCGCTCCTCGCGAGCGGGCCGGTCCGCACCGACGGCCTCGCGAACGGCGGAGACGTCGGCCTGCCCCCGGACACCGCACTGTGGTGGGACCTCGAGGAGGGATGACTTGAAACCTATGACGACGCGCCTGGCGGACATCGCGGCACACGCCGGGGTGAGCGAGGCGACGGTGAGCCGCGTGCTCAACGGCAAGCCGGGCGTGTCCCCGACCACGCGCCAGGCGGTGCTGACCGCCCTGGACGTGCTCGGATACGAGCGCCCGGCCCGGCTGCGCCAGCAGCGGGCCGGGCTGATCGGGCTGATCATCCCCGAGCTGACCAACCCGATCTTCCCGGCGTTCGCCGAGGTCATCGAGAGCGCCCTGGCCCGGCACGGGTACATGGCGGTGCTGTGCTCGCAGGCGCCGGGCGGCGTCGCCGAGGACGACTACATCGAGATGCTGCTGGAGCGCGGCGTCGCCGGGATCATCTTCGTCAACGGCCTGCACGCCAACGCCAACTCCGACCGCGCCCGCTACGCGCGCCTGCTCGAACAGGCCCTGCCGATCGTCCTGGTCAACGGCTACCGCCCCGACATCGACGCGCCGTACGTCTCCAACGACGACGTGGCGTCCATGGAGGCGGTCGTCGCGCACCTGGCCGCAATGGGCCACCGCCGGATCGGCCTCGCGATCGGCCAGGACGTGTACGTGCCGACGCGGCGCAAGACCGAGGGGTTCCGGCGCGGGATGGCCGCGCACACCGGGCTCGCCCCGGACGAGGTGGACGAGCTGGTCGTCAACACCATGTACACGGTCGAGGGCGGGCAGGCGGCGGCCGCGAAGCTGCTCGACGCGGGCTGCACGGCGATCTGCTGCGGCAACGACATCATGGCGCTCGGCGCGATCCGGGCCGCCCGGTCGCGCGGCCTCCAGGTCCCCGAGGACGTGTCGGTGACGGGCATGGACGACTCGCCGCTCACCGCCTATCTCGACCCCCCGCTGACCACGGTCCGGCAGTCGGTGCGGGAGATGTCGATGGCCGCGGTGAGCGCCGTCCTGGACGAGATCCGCGGCACCCGCGCGCCCCGCACCGAGCTGCTCTACCGGCCCGAACTCGTCGTCCGGCGGTCCACGGCCCCGGCCCCGGCGGCGGCCCGGCTGACCCCCGTCAAGGAGGGCTGACCCGAGCCTGACGGGGTGTCGGACCAGGCCTGACCCGGCTGCCGCGGGAGCCAGGTTCTTGTAACGGTTATGTTTCGGCACATTGACAGTGAGCCGGGTCACGGTCTTTCATCCGTGGGAGCGCTCCCACACCGATGCACCACCACAACCTGAGAGGGGTCCGCCATGAGGGCCATCATGCGGCGCGGACTGAGTACGGCGATGGCGGCGGTACTCGTCGGCGGCCTCGCCGTCGCGTGCGGCGACGGCGACGACGACAAGGGAGGCTCCGACAGCGGGCCGGTCGAGCTGACCGTCGACGTCTTCGGCGAGCCGGGCTACGACGCGCTCTACAAGCAGTACGAGCAGTCCCACCCCAACGTGAAGATCAAGCAGCGCAAGGTCTCCACCCTGGACGAGTACAAGCCGCGCATCCAGCAGTGGATGGCGACCGGCAGCGGCGCGGGCGACGTCGTGATGCTGGAGGAGGGCATCCTTCCGCTCTACATGCAGCAGAAGGCCAAGTTCCTCAACCTGTTCGACTACGGCGGCAAGGACCTGGAGAAGAACTTCCTGCCGTGGAAGTGGCAGGCGGGCGTCACCCCCGACGGCAAGCAGCTCATCGGCCTCGGCACCGACGTCGGCCCCCTCGCCATGTGCTACCGCACGGACCTGTTCAAGAAGGCGGGCCTGCCCACCGACCGCGCCGAGGTCGGCAAGCTCTGGCCGACGTGGGACGCGTTCCTGTCCACGGGACAGAAGTTCCAGGAGAAGGTGCCCGGCAGCAAGTGGCTGGACGGCCCCACCGCCGTGTTCCGCGCCACCGTCCTGCAGAACGCCGGCAGCGGCCCGGGCTACAGCTTCTTCGACAAGAGCGAGAACCTCGTCTTCGACAGCAACCCGGCGGTCAGGCAGGCGTTCGACACGTCGCTGAAGTTCGAGCAGAGCAAGCTCACCGCCGACATGTCGATCTTCACGCCGCCGTGGCAGACCGCCCTCAAGCGCGACACCTTCGCGACCCTGCCGTGCCCGTCCTGGATGCTCGGCGGCATCGAGGAGTTCTCCGGCAAGTCGGGTAAGGGCAAGTGGGACGTGGCCACCACGCCCGGCGGCTCCGGCTACTGGGGCGGCTCGTGGCTCGCGGTGCCCAAGCAGACCAAGCACGCCAAGGCCGCCGCCGAGCTCGCCGAGTTCCTGACCTCCCCCGAGGGCCAGGTCGGCGCGTTCAAGGCCGCGAACGTCTTCCCGTCCTCGCCGCAGGCCGCGCAGGACCCGGCGGTCGCGGGCGCCAAGAGCGCCTACTTCAACGACGCCCCGATCGGGCAGATCTTCGGGCAGCTGGTGGCCGCGGTGAAGCCGGTGCACCTCGGGCCGAAGAACGAGGACGTGCGCGCCGCGGTGGAGAACGTCCTGATCTCCGTGGGCCAGGGCCGGCAGAAGCCCGACCAGGCCTGGACGAAGTCCGTCGACGAGGCGAAGAAGGCCGCCAGGTAGCCGGCGGTCCCCCGACCACGGCGGCGGCGCCGGGCCGTACCTCCCCGCCGGCGCCGCCGCCGTTCCACTCCCCCGCTTCGTCCCGTCCTCGGAAAGGAGGCGCACGACGTGACCACCGATCTGCGCCCCGGTCGGAACGGCCCGCCGGCGGCCTCGCCCG
>NZ_JBFARL010000316.1:0-6175 GCF_040674655.1 Actinomadura sp. NPDC049753
CCGGCCGATCCCGGGCGTGTACAAGAGCGTCCTTCCCGCATGGAACGACCCGAACCTGCGCGAGATCAGCCGGGAGATCCGCACCCGGCTGCTCGTCACGGGGCCCCTGCCGCCGTCCGGCGAGAACTTGGCGCAGGCCTTCTCCGCGTTCTTGAACTTCTGGCTCTCGGGGTTCACCCCCGTGCCCTTCCCAGCCTGGATCTTGATGCCGCCGTCCGGCTCGGGGTCGGGGAACGCGTCGATGCCGTTGTCGCGCATGCACTTGGCGAACGCGCGCATCTTCGCCAGTTCCTCGGGCTTGGGCTTGGGCGGCTTGCCGCCGTTCGGCATCAGGTGCGCGCACTTCTTCTGCGCCGCCTGGATCTCGCCGTCGGTCTCCGGCCCGCCCCCCTTGCCGGGGCCGCCCGGCTTGGCGGACGCCCGGATCTGGATCCGTCCGTTCTTCGGGTCGGGCATGTCCACCCCGTTGGCGCGCATGCACCGGGCGAACTCGCGCATCTTCTGGTCGTCGCTTGCGGCCTTGGCGGTGCCGTCCCCGCCGTCCCCGCTCCCGCAGCCCTGCACGCCGATGGCCAGGGCGGGGGCGAGCGCCAGCGCGGCGAGCGTACGTCGTCGCATCGGGTCGTCTCCTCGTCGTCTCCGCCGGGCGGAGCGCCGGCGGCGACCGCAAGTCCAGCCCCCGGCCGGTAACCCGGGCGTAACCGGATCGCGTTATGCCGGCGTTACGCCCGCTGCCCGAAGCTGGGGCGGCGGGACGCGCCGGGGGGCGGGTCCGAAGGAGCGGCAGGGGTGGCGGACGTGCGGGTACTGATCGCAGAGGACGAGCGGATGCTCGCCGACTCGATCGCCGAGGGGCTGCGGGCCGAGGCCCTCGCCGTGGACGTGGTCTACGACGGGGACGCCGCGCTGGATCGGCTCGGCGTGCACGACTACGACGTGCTCGTCCTGGACCGGGACCTGCCGGTCGTGCACGGCGACGACGTGTGCCGCGCGGTGGTGGAGTCCGGCGCGCTCGTCCGGGTGCTGATGCTCACCGCCGCCGTCACCGTCCCGGCCCGGGTCGACGGGCTGCGCATCGGCGCCGACGACTACCTCACCAAGCCGTTCGCGTTCGAGGAGCTGGTGGCGCGGATCTTCGCGCTCGGCCGGCGGGCCCGCCCGGCGGCCCCGCCGGCGCTGGAGCGCGCCGGGATCCGGGTCGACCCGTCCCGCCAGGAGGTGTACCGCGACGGCCGGTACGTCCACCTGGCGCGCAAGGAGTTCGGGCTGCTGGCCGAGCTGCTGCGCGCGGACGGGACGATCGTGTCCGCCGAGCGGCTGCTGGAGAAGGTGTGGGACGAGCACACCGACCCGTTCACCAACACCGTCCGGGTGACGCTGATGAAGCTGCGCCGCAAGCTCGGCGATCCCCCGGTCATCGAGACCGTCCCGGGAGTGGGGTACCGGATCCCATGAGCGCTGCGAGCACCGCGGGGTTCGCCGGCCGGCTGCGGCCGACGATCCGCCTGCGGCTGACCATCCTCTACACGGGCCTGTTCCTCGGCGCGGGCATCGTGCTGCTCGGCCTGACCTACCTTCTCGTCCAGAACAGCCTCGAAAGGCAGGGGGATCCCGCGCAGGACCGCGTCTTCACGGCCGCGGGACCCGCGGTCAAGGGGGCCGCTCCGATGCCCGGCGAGGGGTCGGACCTCACCGTGCAGCGCGTCCAGGGCGCCCTGATCAAGGGGCGCGAGGACTACCAGCGGGAGACCCTCAACGCGCTCCTCACCCAGGGCGGGATCGCGCTCGGGCTGGTGGGCGCGGCGGGGCTCGGCTTCGGCTGGCTGCTCGCCGACCGGGCCCTGCGCCCCGTGCACGCGATCACCGAGACGGCGCGGCGCGTCGCGCGCAGCCACGACCTCACCGAGCGGATCGCCTACGAGGGCCCGCGCGACGACGTCAAGGAGCTGGCCGACACCTTCGACACCATGCTCGGCCGGCTGGCGCGGGCGTTCGACGGGCAGCGCCGGTTCGTCGCGAACGCCTCGCACGAGCTGCGCACCCCCCTCGCCATCAACCGGACGCTGGTCGACGTGGCGGTGCGGCGGCCGGACGCCACCGACGACGTCAAACGGCTCGGCGAGTCGCTGCTGGTCGTCAACGGCAGGCACGAGCGGCTCATCGACGGGCTGCTCACCCTCGCCGGGACCGAGAACGTCGTGGTCGACGCCGGGCCGCTCGACCTGGCGGACGTCGCCGGGCACGTCCTGCGGCAGGCCGCCGACGAGGCGCAAGCCCGCGGCGTGACCGCGGACCGCCTGCTCGACCCGGCCCCCGCATCCGGCGATCCGGTGCTGGTGGAGCGGCTCGTGCAGAACCTGGTGGAGAACGCGATCCGGCACAACCACGACGGCGGCGAGGTGCACGTCGCCACCCGGGCCCGGGACGGCTGGGCCGAGCTCACGGTCGCCAACACCGGCCCGCCGGTCCCCGCCTACGAGATTGAGACGATCTTCGAGCCGTTCCGGAGGCTCGGCAACGACCGGGTGCGCTCCGACCGCGGCTCGGGCCTCGGGCTGTCGATCGTCCGGGCGACCGCGACTGCCCACGGCGGCACGGTGACCGCGGCGCCGCGTCCGGGGGGCGGCCTCGTCGTGACCGTCCGCCTGCCGGCGTCAGGCTCCCCGGGCTGAGGCGATCCCCTCGGCCGGGGCGGTCGTCCGCGGGCGCAGCGCGGACACGGCCAGGGCGACGACCGTCCCGGCGAGGGCCCACCCGGCCAGCACCCACAGCGCGTGCGCCGTGGCGTTGCCGGAGAAGTAGACGGTGTTGCGGACGGCGGTCGTGGCCGCGCCGGTCGGAAGCCAGCCGCCGAGCGACCGCCAGAACGGCGGCAGCAGCGCGACCGGGTAGGCGCCGCCGGCGCTGGGGTTGCCGAGCACGACGAACAGCAGGATCGCCAGGCCGATCCCGACGAGCCCGAACAGCGTCTGGAGCACGGCGGTGGCGGCCGCCGCGGCGAAGACCACGAGCGCCCCGATCCCCCAGAGCTGGAGGAAGTGGCCCGGCAGCGCGCCGAGGAGCGGACCGGCGACGAGGGCTCCGCCGAGCCCCGACACGACCGCGTACAGGGCGAGCGCCCCCATCCGGACGACCGTGCGGCGCGCGTTGGCCGGACGGGCTCCGCCCGCGACCGCGAGGATCGCCGCGGCCAGGTAGCCGCCCACGACCCAGCCGATGACGAGGTAGAAGGAGGACAGGCCCCGGCCGTCCTTGGGGCCGGGCGGCCGGATGTCGACGACCGTCACCTGCCGGCCCTGGGCGGTCTCCAGCCGGTGCGCCACGTCGGTCGCGGTGCCGGCGAGCGCCGGGCCGGCGGCGGAGGCGACCAGGAGCGTGTCGGTGCCGCCGCGCGGGTCCACGATGATCGCCGCGTCGACGTCCCGGCGCAGGATGTCGCGGCGGGCCTGCCGCGCGCCGGGCGCCGTGCGGGCCTTCAGCGGTGCGCCCTCCAGCGCGTTCACCCGCGCGACGACCTGGCCCGCCACGGCGGGCGGCGCGACCACCGCGACGGGGACGCGGTGCGGAGCCGGCGAATGGAACGCGCCGATGTAGGACAGGATGAACCCGAACTGCAGCAGCAGGACCCCGGTGATCAGGGCGAACGCGCGGAGCGTCACCGCGTCGCGGAGTTCTGCCGCGAACCCGCGGTCGGGCGGCCGCCGGTCGGGCGCGCGAGTGCTCATGCCGGTCGCCTACCCATTCGGTGGCAAGCCAACTGCGCGAACGCCCGGCTCAGGCACCGGCGCCGCCTTCGGTGTCGCGCAGGGCCGGGGTGTGCAGCCGGACCGTCGTGCCGCTCGGCCCGGACCGCACGTCGAGGTGGTCGCAGATCTGCCGGGCGAGCCAGACGCCGTCGCCCGGCCGCGGGTCGAGCGTCGGCGGGTGCAGGCCGATGAAGGGATCGAGGGACGCGGTGGCGGGCAGGTCGACGTCGCAGACGACCTCCCCGGGCCGGCCCCACAGCGCGACGCTCGGGCGGCGGCCCCCGGCGCCGGGCACGCCGGTGAGCAGCTCGCCGACCGCCGCCGCGAAGATCATTAAGCGCTCGCCGGACAGCCCGAGCAGCGCCGTCTCCAGGACGACGGTGTGCCGCATCCGGGCCAGGTCGCCGGTGAACGGCACGGTGACGGCGTCGTCCGGACGCGCGGCCAGCGGCGCCGCCCGGTCGCGGACGAAGGCGACCGGCTCGGTGTACCCCGGGCTCGCGGCCACGTCTGTGCCGTGCACCATGTGCGGGTGGGTGCGCAGGGCGTTGCCGACGATCTCCGGTTCGAGGGTGCGGGCGTCGAAGGGGCAGACCATGTGGATGCCGGTGCCGGCCAGGACCGCGTTGAGGGCGGAGTCCATGCACTCCCACGCCTCGACCTGCCGGGCCGACCGTCCGGCCCACACGGGCTCGGCGAGGATGCGGACGCGTGCGGCGCCGGGATGCCGGTGCCGGTAGCCGGTGAACGCGGCGACGCGCTGCGGCGGGCGGCGGCCGAAGGACGCGGACTCGGCGTAGTCGACGTTGCGGGCGTGCCGACCGAGAGCGGTCTGCACCAGGTCGAGATTGACGGGCGTGGTGGTCACCAGCACCGGCTCCTCCCGCCGGAGCCCCTCGTCGATGAACGGGAGCGCCATCCGTAAGAAGTCGTCGTCGCTGGAGTAGACGCAGCCTTGGTGCACGAACGCGGAGCCGTTCACCCCCGGTCCCCCTTTTCCAACGGCACGGGTGCGCGCCGTCACGCCGTGGTCCGCGTGCGCGCCTCCCGGCGGACAAGGGAGTGGCCGCGGCAGATGACCTGGTCGACTACAGTAAGGATCGTATCGATCACAATGAGTATCAAGCGGAACGCCGAAATCCCCCTCCCGACGCGTCCGGATGCAGGGGGCCGGGGCCTGAAAACCGGACCGGACCACGGTAGCGTCGGACCAATGACCAGTGCTGAACTGCTCACCGACGCGTTCGACCGGATCCGGCAGGTCGTCCACGGGGCGGTCGGAGGCCTCAGCGGGCCGCAGCTCGCCCGCCGCCCCGCCGAGGACGCCAACTCGATCGCGTGGCTCGTCTGGCACCTCACCCGCATCCAGGACGACCACGTCGCCGGGGTCGCCGGCACCGACCAGATGTGGACGCGGGACGGCTGGGCCGACCGTTTCGACCTTCCGTTCGACGCCTCCGACACCGGCTACGGCCACACTCCGGACGACGTCGCCGCCGTCCGGGTGGAGGCGGACCTGCTCACCGGCTATCACGACGCCGTCCACGCCGAGACCGTCCGATACGTGTCCGCGCTGACCGACGCCGACCTCCCCCGGATCGTCGACCGGGCGTGGGATCCGCCGGTCACGCTGGCGGTCCGGCTGATCAGCGTGGTCTCCGACGACCTCCAGCACGCGGGCCAGGCCGCCTACGTGCGCGGCCTGCTCAGCGGCTGACGCCGGCCCGCCGGGCCCGCTGCGGGGGCGGGGCCGCGGGGACGAGCTCGCGGATCAGGCGGGACCACCGGGGGCCGATGCGGTCCAGGTGGTGGGCCCGCGCGGACCGCAGGGCCGCCTCGCCCAGGCGGTCCCGCAGGCCGGAGTCAGCGATCACCTCGCGGAGCGCCGCGGTCAGGGCGCCCGCGTCCCCCGCGGGGACGAGCAGCCCGTCACGGCCGTGGACGATCATCTCGGCCGGCCCGGTGGGGCAGTCGAACGCCACGACCGCCAGGCCCATCCCCATGGCCTCGATGACGACCATGGGCATGCCCTCGCGGCGCGACGACAGCGCGTAGACCGCCGCCCGCTCCATCTCCGCGTGCAGGTCCCGGGTGCGGGGGCGCAGCTCGGCCCGCCCGCCGAGGCCGAGGTCGTCGATCAGCGCGCGGAGCCGGTCGCGCCGGGGCCCGCCCCCGAAGACCCGCAGGGTCCAGTCCGGGTGCTCGGCGGCGATCGGCGCGAACGCGCGCAGGAGCACGTCGAAGCCCTTGGCGTGGACGAGCCTCCCCGCCGCCACGACGACCTTGTGCGCTCGCCGGGACGGCCGCTCCGGCAGCGCGGGCGCGGCGTTCGGACTGCTCGTCCGGGCGGGGCAGCCGGCACGTCACCGTCTCCTCGAACGTGATCCGGTAGCCCGCCTCCTCCAGCCGGGAGTAGATGCCGCCCGGGC
>NZ_JBFARL010000317.1:0-6088 GCF_040674655.1 Actinomadura sp. NPDC049753
TATGGGAGGCGATGAGATGGTCGAAGTCGCCGTCCTTGGCTCCAAGGATGAGCGCTTCTATCTCGGGGCGGGTGTAGATGAGGGCCGGGCCCTCGGGATGGCGGGAGTTGCGCATCGCCACCTGCCCGTCGGGCAGTTCGGCGATTTCCACACAGTTCCCCTGGGAGTTGCTTCGCCGGGACTTCAGCCATCGTGCTCCGAGGAGCTCGGCGGCCGGCATCCCGTTGTCGTAATCGGTCTGGAGCATCATGTCTCTCTGAGAAGATCACCGAGAAGCTCGACGGTGCGCTCCGGGGTCGCACTGTCGACACACAGGCGTTCCATCGCCTGCAGGTAGGTGTCGACGTCGTCGCGCTTGTCCAGGTACATCGCGCCGGTGAGGTTCTCGACGTAAACCACGTCCGGCAGATCCTGCTCGGGAAAGCGCAGGATCGTGAAGGCGCCCCCCTCGGCCGCGTGGCCTCCGAACCTGAACGGCATGATCTGGATGGTGACGTTGGGCAGCTTCGACATCTCGATGAGGTGCTCGAACTGGCCCCGCATCACCTCAGGCCCGCCGATGGGACGCCGCAGCGCCCCCTCGTCCACCACGGCCCACAGGCGCGGGGCTTCCGCGCCCGTGAGGCGTTCCTGACGCTGCAGGCGCAGCTCCACGCGCTGGTCGATCTCGTGTTCGGCGGCCCCGGCGTTGCCCAGGCGAATCACCGCGCGCGCATACCCCTCCGACTGCAGCAGTCCCGGGACGAACTGCAGTTCATATGTGCGGATCAACGCCGCCGACTCCTCCAGGCCCACATAGGTCTGGAACCAGCCGGGCAACACGTCGTTGTACCGGTGCCACCAACCGGGGGTGTTGGCCTCCCGCGCAAGCTGTAGCAGCGCCTCGCGTTCCGTCTTGTCGCCGACGCCGTACAACGTGAGCAGGTCGTCCACGTCTCGTTCTTTGAAGCTGACCCTGCCGAGCTCAAGACGGCTGATCTTCGACTCCGACGCGCGGATGACGTAGCCGGCGTCCTGACGGGTCACGCCCTTCTGCTCGCGCAGACGGCGAAGCTGTGACCCGAGCAGGATCCGACGAACCGTCGACCCGCTTCCCGGCGTCTCTGGAGTCACGCCCAACCTCCCGGCTATTCGGCGGACAGCGAACCTAGTGTGCCACTGGCCTCAGCGTCCCGCGGTTACCTCCGATCTCCCGCATGCGATCCGCGTCGCCCCACACCCTCGCGATGCGGATGCACGTGCATTGGGCCTTGCATTCGCACGCTACGATGCGCAGGATAACGCACGAGACTTCCGAGCCACGGCTGCACAACGAGATCACTCTGCGGGGTCCGGTGGAATGACGTCACGCCACGCGCACGACGACACGCGGTGGGAGCTCGGCCCTCTCGCGGGGCCGGACGACCCACGGGCCCAGGCTGGGCGCTCGACGCCCGTCCCGGAGGCGTTCGACCTGCCTCCGCGCCTGGACAAGGCCGTCACGGCGCTGACGGAACTGCGGGGGTCCACGGTCTCGTTCACCGTCGAGCCCGATCCGGAATCGGTCACCGAGGCCCGGCACTTCGCGATCTCCAGGCTGGCCGAGTGGAGCATGGCCGAGCTCGCCGACGACGTCGGCCTCGTCGTCTCCGAGCTCGTCACGAACGCGCTGCGGCACAGCGGGAAGACGGCCGGCGGGCGGCCGGGCCACGACGTGCACCGCGAGGGCGTGTACGGCGACCCGGCCGACCCGCTCGGCTCCGCGCCGTCGGCCATCCGGCTGCGCCTCGGGCACGAGGGGCCGTGGCTGCTCTGCGGGATCCTGGACGCGAGCCGGACGGCGCCCCGCCGCAAGGAACCCGACTACATCGCCGAGACCGGCCGCGGCCTGCACCTCGTCGAGTCGTTCAGCGTCCGGTGGGGGTGGCGCGCCCTCGCGCGCGGCAAGGTCGTCTGGGCCCTGTTCCGGACCCCTTGAGCGACGCGTCCGAAACAACGGGCGTAACAGCGCGCGACCGGGGTAACAATTGAATTCCCCCGACGAGGCCCTAGAACTCCTCCAGGGTTGGACGAGGCGAGGGGCAGAGAGGAGCACCGGTGGACTTCGCCGTCGAGCATCGCGTCGAGAAGGGCCTCACGGTCGTCAAGATCAGCGGTGAGATCGACGTCTTCACCAGCCCCCGCCTGCGCGAGGCCCTGCTAGAGATCATCGACAACGGCGGCACGCACCTGGTCATCGACCTCGGCGAGGTGACGTTCCTCGACTCCACGGGCCTCGGCGTCCTGGTCGGGATCTACCACCGGCTGCGGGCGCGGGACGGCTCGATGTCGTTCATGGGCGTCAACGACAGGGTGCGGCGGGTGTTCCACGTCACCCAGCTCACCAAGATCTTCGTCCTGCACCGGTCGCTGGAGGACGCGATCGCGGCCCACGAGTCCGCGGCGCCCTGAGCCCCGGCGCTCCCCGATCCCCCGCCTCCCGCCCCGCGCCTTCCGCCCTGCTCCGCCCGCACTCGCGCCTTTTCCGCGGCGCGGGTTATCCACAGTTTCCGTCGGCGCTCCCCGCGCCTGGCGCACCCGGTACGGTGAGACCGAGATCAAGCCCGCCGCCTGGGACGCCTCCCGACGCGCGCGGTGCTGGCCGGCCCATCGAACGGACGGGAGCGCTCCGTGGCAGAACAGCCGCTGCATGAGCACACGCTCGGCAATGGCCTGCGCGTGGTGGTCTGCGAAGACCACGTCGTACCACTGGCCGCCGTGAACATCTGGTACGGCGTGGGCTCGCGGCACGAGCGGGCCGGCCGCACCGGCCTCGCGCACCTCTTCGAGCACCTGATGTTCCAGGGCTCGGCGAACGTCGCCGAGGGCGAGCACGCCGCCCTGCTGGAGAGCGCCGGCGCCGCGTTCAACGCCAGCACGTCCTTCGAGCGCACGAACTACTACGAGACGGTGCCGGTCAGCCACCTGGAGCTCGCGCTCTGGCTGGAGGCCGACCGCATGGGCACGCTCCCCGCGGCGCTGACCCAGGCCAACCTCGACAACCAGCGCGACGTGGTGAAGAACGAGCGGCGCCAGCGCTACGACAACCAGCCCTACGGCACGGCCTTCGAGCGCCTGTGCGCGCTGACGTTCCCGGAGGGGCACCCCTACGCGCACACCCCGATCGGCTCCATGGAAGACCTGGACGCCACCACCCTCGACGACTGCACCGACTTCTTCGCCACCTGGTACGCGCCGGGCAACGCCGTCCTGTCCGTCGTGGGCGACGTCGACCCGGAGAAGACCCTGGAGGCGGTCGAGCGCTACTTCGGCGGCCTGCCGGCCGGCCCGGAGCAGCCCGCCGCGCGCCCCGGCGCGCTCGGGCCGCTGAGCGGCGTCCGCGGCGAGACCCTCGACGAGGAGGTCCCCTCCCCCGCCTACTTCGCGATGTTCGCGCTCCCCACCGACGGCGGCGACGACATCGAGGCCGCCGAGCTCGCGGTCGAGATCCTCGGCGGCGGCTCCGGCTCCCGCCTCTACGACCGGATGGTGCGGCGCGACCAGATCGCCACCGAGGTGTGGGCCGGGGTCACGCGGCTCGCGTCCGGCCCCTCCCTGGCGATCGTGGACGCCGTCGGTCCGGAGCCCGAGAAGATCGCGGCCGTGCTGGACGAGGAGCTCGAACGGTTCGCCGCGCACGGCCCGGACGCCGACGAGACCGCCCGCGCCACCGCCCAGGCCGAGCGCGGCTTCCTGGAGCAGACCGAGACGGTGACGGGCCTGGCGAACGCGCTGTCGCAGAACGCGACGCAGTTCGGCGACCCGGCCCGGGTCTTCACCGCCCCCGGCCGCGCCGCCGCGGTCACCGGGGACGCGATCAAGGAGATGGCGGGCCGCTGGCTGGCCCCGGGCGCCCGCACCGCCCTGACCTACGGAGGCACCTCGTGAGCAGCGGCCTTGCACTGCAGCCCCGTCCCGTCCCCGGGCCCGTCCCGGCCTGGGCGTTCCCGGCCGGCACCGCGGGCCGCGTCCCGGCCGGCCCCGCGACGCTGCGCTGCGACCTGCCCGGCCGCCGGCTCGCCGCCGTCCGCCTCGTCCTGCACGCGGGGGCGGGCCGCGAGCCGTCCGGTCTCGACGGCGTAGCGACGCTTGCCTCCCGCGCCCTGCTGGAGGGCACCGAGCCCGGCGGCGGCACCGCGCTGACCGCCGCGTTCGAGCGGCTCGGCGCCAGCCTCTACGCGCACGCCGACCTGACCGCCCTGCGCATCGCGCTGGACGTCCCGACCACGCGGCTCGGCGCCGCCCTGGAGCTGTTCTCCTCGGTGGTGCGCCGCCCGGCCCTCGACGACGCCGACGTGCGGCGCCTCGTCCGCGAGCGCCTGGAGGAGATCGCGCAGGAGGACGCCGACCCCGGCACGCGCGCCATGCGCGAGCTGCGCGCCGTCCTCTTCCCGGAGCAGGCCCGCGCCTCCCGCCCGACCGGCGGCACCCCCGAGTCGGTCGGCGCGCTGCAGGGCTCGCACGTCCGCGACTTCTACGGCTCGGTGGTCCCCGCCGAGGCGACCGCCGTGGTCGCGGGCGACCTCGCCGGGACCGACGCCGACAGCGCCCTCACCGCCGCCCTGGAGGGCTGGGCGGGCTCCGCCGCGCCGCTCCCGACCGCCGACCGGGTCATGCCCGAGTCCGCCGCCCGCATCGTCGTGGTCGACCGCCCCGGCTCCGTGCAGACCTACCTCAGCTTCGGCCACGGCGTCCCCGACCGCTCCCACCACGACTGGCCGTCCCTGATGGTCGCGTCGCACGTCCTGGGCGGCGGGCTCACGTCCCGCCTCAACGCCGTCCTGCGCGAGGAGAAGGGCTACACCTACGGCATGCGCGCGGGCCTGCTCCGCATGCGGCACTGCGGGCTGTTCATCGCCCAGGGCGCCGTCCACACCGAGGTCACCGCCGACGCGGTCGCCGACGCCCTCACCGAACTGCGCGGCATCGTGTCCCGCGGCATCGACGCCGAGGAGCACGGCTCGTCCGTCCGCGCCCTGGCCGACCGCGCCCCCGCCGAGTACGAGACGGCCCGCGCCGTGGCCGCCGAGCTGGCCGACGTGTCCGCCAACGGCCTGGGCGCCGACTACCCGAGCGCCTACCTGGCCGCGGTCCGCGCCTCCACCCCCGACGGCGTGGCCCGCGCCTACCGCAAGCACATCGACCCCGAAGCCCTCACCGTCATCGCCGTAGGCGACGCCGCCCAGATCCGCGAGCCCCTCGAAAAGCTCGGCTACGCTCCCGTGACCGTCACCACGAAGGAGACCTGACCACCGCAGGCGCGCCGGCCGCGGAGTGACCACGCGTCCCCGGAACCAATCCCGCCCGCCGCCACCACGACGGACCTCCAGTGGAGCGCGGCGGGCGCGGCATGACCCACACGTTCCCAAGGCCCGCCCCGACACCACTACAGGGGAGAAGTGGGCCGCCGGCCGAGCGGAGTGAGCCGGGGCTTTGGAACGCGGCCTAGCCCTCCAGGTGCCGCCGCCCGGCGGCCGAGGAGAGGCCACCGATGACGGCGAAGCCGGCGAGGGCCGCGGCGAACAGAGTGGCTCCGGTGGCCAGACCGACGGTGTCGCTGAGGTACCCCGCGGTGACCGGGAGGATCCCGGCGGGGACATAGCCGCCGATGGTGAACGCGGCGTTGGCCTCGGCGAGGCGGTGCGGCGGGACGGCGCTGCTGAGCAGGGACAGGCCGCCGAGCTGCCCCATTCCCTGGCCGGCGCCGGCCAGGACGGCCGACGCGACGAGCGCCGCCGCCGACGCGCCGTTCACAGCGGTCACCAGCGCGGCCATCGAGGCGGTCGTGGCGGCCGCGCCCGCGAGGAGCATGGTGCGCCGGGGCAGCCGCTGGACGGCGAACTGCACGCCGGTCGCCGCGGCGAACATCACGAACGCCGTGCCTCCGGCGACGATCCGGTTGCCGGTGCCCAGCAGGCCGGACAGCAGCGACGGCCCGAGCGACAGCACGAACGACGTCGCGGTGATGCCGGGCGCGAACACCGCGATCCCCAGGGCGAGCCGCATCGCGCTCTCGCGCGGCACACCGGGCACCCGGATCCACGACCTCGTCGCAGGAACGGAGGGACGC
>NZ_JBFARL010000318.1:0-6065 GCF_040674655.1 Actinomadura sp. NPDC049753
GGGCGGTCGTCCACGACGATGATCTCGTGCGGCGCGGGGCCCGCGCCGTCGCGCAGGGCGGCCAGCAGCGCGTGCAGCGTGACGCGCAGGCTCGGCCTGCCGATCGTGGGAATGACGACGGTGCAGCTCATCGGGCGTGCACCTCCCGGCGGCGCACCACGAACGGGCCGATGGCGAGCAGGTCGACCGGCGCCGAGCCGAAGCACTCCAGCGCGTCGCGGGGGTCGTCCACCATGGGGCGGCCGGCGGTGTTCAGGCTGGTGTTGACCAGGACCGGCAGCCCGGTGCGGCGGCGGAACTCCTCCAGCAGGCGGGCCACGAGCGGCTCGCCGGCGGGGTCGACCGTCTGGACGCGGGCGGTGCCGTCCACGTGCACGACGGCGGGGATCCGCTCGCGCCACTCGGGTCTGACCCGGTGCACGAACAGCATGTAGGGGCTCGGCAGCGGGCCCTCGAAGATCTCGGGCGCTCGGTCGAGCGCCACCATCGGCGCGATGGGCCGGAACTGCTCGCGACCCTTGACGTCGTTGAGCCGCTCGATGTTGGCGGCACGCCCGGGGTGGGCGAGCAGGGAGCGGTGCCCGAGCGCGCGCGGACCGAACTCCGAGCGCCCCTGGAACCACGCCACGATCTCGTCGCGGGCCAGGGCGTCCGCGACGGCGGCGGCCAGGTCGTCCGGCCGCCCGTAGGGGATCCTGGCGGTGTCGAGCCGCGCGGCGATCTCCTCGTCGTCCCACCGGCGGCCGAGGTCGGCGCCCGGCATGGCGGCCAGCGGGTCGCCGCCCGACCGCGCGACGTGCAGCGCCGCGCCGATCGCGGTCCCGGCGTCGCCCGCCGCGGGCTGGACCCAGATGTCGTCGTAGGGTCCGGTCTCGGCGAGCCGGGAGTTGGCGACGCAGTTGAGGGCCACGCCGCCGGCGAGCATCAGGCGGCGGGATCCGGTCCGGCCGTGGAGCCAGGCCGCGAGGTCCAGGAGCACCTCCTCCAGGCGGGTCTGGACGCTGGCGGCGAGGTCGGCGTGGTCCCGGGTCCACTCGCCGCCGGGCCGGCGGGCCTTCGCCAGGGAGCCCCAGTCGATCGGGGCGACCGCGAAGCCGCCGTCCCCGGTCGCGCGGACGTGCTCGCGCAGCTCGTCCAGGAAGCGCGGCTCGCCGTAGGACGCGAGCGCCATGACCTTGTACTCGTCGCTGGAGCGCAGGAAGCCGAGGTGCTCGGTGAGGTCCTCGTACATGAGGCCGAGCGAGTGGGGGAGGCGCTGGGCGTGCAGCGGCGTCAGCTCGCCGGCCTCGTACGTCCCGGCCAGGTGCGAGTGCGACTCGCCGCGGCCGTCCAGGACCAGCACGTCGCCCTCGCCGGGCCCGGGCGCGGCGAGCGCGGCGGACGCGGCGTGCGCCACGTGGTGCGGCACGTACCGGACGATCCCGGGGTCGAGCCCCGGCAGCGCGGTCGCCAGGAAGTTCGGGGCGCGCCGGGCGTAGAGCGTGCGCAGGCGCTCCCACTGGGCGTCGTGCCCGTCGAGTCCGGGTTCGGCGAGCTCGGGATCGTAGGAGTAGGCGACGGCGTCGAGGTCGCCGGGCTCCAGCCCGGCCTCCTCCAGGCACCACCGGGCGGCCTGCTCCGGCACCTCCCAGGCGGAGAAGGGCACCGGCCGCTTCCCGTGCTTGCGGCGGCTGAAGCGCTCCTCCTCGGCCGCGGCGACGACGGTGCCGTCCGACACCAGCGCGGCGGCCGGATCATGGAAGATCGCGTTGATTCCGAGCACGCGCATGAGTACCCCGTTTCGGCGCAGCGTTCGGTGGGAGAGGGGTCGGTGGCCTTCGTCGTAGGCACCGTGCTCCGGCCGGATCCCCCGGAGCGAAATCCCCTATAGGTAATTCGGGACATTGCCGAGAACTGTGTGGCTAAACGCTGTTGTCGGAAGAGTCGCTCGTAATAAAAGTTGCAGGTGATGCGCCATTTACGGACATGGAGGGGAAAGCGGGGGGTAGTGGCCGGTTCATGCGCTTCACCGTCGTCGTCATCACCCGGGACCGGCGGCGGTCCCTGCTCGCCACCCTGGCCGCCGCCCGCGCGCTCACCGAGCGGGCTCCGGTCATCGTGGTGGACAACGCCTCGGGGGACGGGTCCGCCGCCGCCGTCGCCGAGGG
The DNA here is from genome assembly GCF_040674655.1 of Actinomadura sp. NPDC049753. Lineage (NCBI taxonomy): Bacteria > Bacillati > Actinomycetota > Actinomycetes > Streptosporangiales > Thermomonosporaceae > Actinomadura > Actinomadura sp. NPDC049753. The sequence continues at coordinate 2,148 of NZ_JBFARL010000318.1, forward strand.
GTTCCCGGAGGCGACACTGATCCGTTCGCCGCGCAACCTCGGCGCCGTCGCCCGCAACCTCGCCGTCGACCACGTCCGCACGCCCTACGTCGCGTTCTGGGACGACGACACCTGGTGGGACCCGGACGCGCCGTCGCGAGCCGCCGGCCTCCTGGACGCGCACCCGCGGCTCGCCGTCGTGACCGGCCGGATCCTGGTGGAGCCCGGCGGCCGCGAGGACCCGATCGTCCCGGAGCTGCGGCACTCGCCCGTCCCCGGGCCGCCGTGGCTGCCGGGGCCGGCGCTCGGCTCGTTCCTGGCGGGGGCCTCCATGGTCCGGGCCGAGGCGTTCCGGGAGGCGGGCGGGTTCTCCCCCCGGCTGTGGCTGGGCGGGGAGGAGGAGCTGCTGAGCGCCGACCTGATGGCGCTCGGCTGGCAGCTGTGCTTCGCCGAGGACGTCGTCGTGCACCACGAGCCGTCCCGCGTCCGCGAGGCGCACCTGCGGCGCCGCCACGGGATCCGCAACACCCTGTGGTTCACCTGGCTGCGCCGCCCGCTGCCCGTGGCCGTACGCCGGACGGCCGTCCTGCTGCGCACGCTGCCGCGCGACCGCGTGACGGCCGCCGCGCTCGCCGAGGCCGCGGCCGGGCTGGCCTGGGTGGCCCGCGAGCGCAGAGTGCTGCCCCCCGACGTCGAGGACCGCCTGCGCCGCCTGGAGGCGTCGCAGCGCGCGTCCAGGGCCCGCCGCTACGTGAGCTAGGGAGAGCACCGCATGCCGGACGTGACGATCGTGATCGCGACCCGTGACCGCGCGCCGGAGCTGCGCCGCAGCCTCGGCCACCACGCGGCGCCGGTCATCGTGGCCGACAACGCCTCCCGCGACGGCACCGTCGCCGTCGCGGAGGCGGCGGGGGCGACCGTCCTGAGGCTGCCGGCCAACCGGGGCGCGGCCGCCCGCAACGCCGGGGCCCAGCTCGCGGCCACCCGCTACATCGCCTTCGCCGACGACGACTCCTGGTGGGCCCCGGGCGCGCTGGAGCGGGCGGCCGCGATCCTCGACGCCCACCCGCGGACGGCGCTGCTCGCCGCGAAGATCCTGGTGGGGGAGGAGGAACGGGTGGACCCCGTCTCCGAGCGGATGGCCCGCGCGGAGCTCGGGCGTCCCGAAGGCATGCCGGGACCGGCCGTCCTCGGCTTCCTGGCCTGCTCGGTCGTCGTGCGCAGGGACGCCTTCCTCGACGCGGGCGGCTTCTCCGGCGTCCTGCACTTCGGCGGCGAGGAGGAACTGCTCGCCCTCGATCTGGCCGCCGCCGGATGGGGGCTCGCCTACGTGCCGGAACTGGTCGTCCACCACCACCCGTCCCCGGCGGGCCGCGACCCCGCGGCCCGGCGCCGCAGGCAGGCGCGCAACCGGGTGCTGACCGCGTGGCTGCGCCGCCCGCTCCCCGCGGTCGCGCGCACCGCCGCGTCCGCGCTCGCCAGCCGGGAGGGCCGCGCCGGGCTCGCCGACGCGGCACGCGCGCTGCCCGCCCTCGCCCGCTCCAGGCGGCCGGTCCCGCCCGCGGTGGAGGCCGCCCGCGCCCGGCTCGCGCGGTACTGACGTTTCGCACCCGCGCCCCGGGTACTGCGGCGGTGACCGACCGACCCGACCACCCGAGGGAGGCGCCGATGCGCGCCGTCGTGATCAACTGCACGCTGAAGCGCTCGCCCGAGACGTCCAACACCGGCGCGCTCGCCGCCGTGGTGGAGGAGGCCCTGCGGGCCAGGGGCGTCGAGGTGGAGACCGTCCGGGCCGTCGACCTGGACATCCCGCCCGGCGTGGAGACCGACCTCGGCGAGGGCGACCCGTGGCCCGCCGTCCACCGCTCGCTGCTGGAGTCGCAGATCCTGGTCCTCGCCTCGCCGACGTGGGCGGGCCAGCCGTCCTCGGTCGCCCAGCGCGTCGTCGAGCGGATGGACGCGATGCTGTCGGAGACCGACGACGAGGGGCGCCCGGTGGCCTTCAACCGGGTCGGGGGCGTCATCGTCACCGGCAACGAGGACGGCGCGCACCACGTGATCAACAATCTGAGCGGCGCGCTCAACGAGTTCGGCTACACCATCCCCGGCCAGGCCTGGACGTACTGGAACCGGGGCCCCGGGCCCGGGCCGAGCTACCTGGAGACCGAGGAGGGCCGGGACTGGTCGCACAGCACCGGGCGGGCCATGGCCTCCAACCTGGTGGCGGTCGCCTCGGCGCTCGCCGAGAACCCCGTCCCCGCCCCTCCGTCCTGACCTCAGGGCCGAGCCGGGGACCGGTCGCGGGCCAGGGACAGCGCGCACAGGGCGCCGAGCAGCACCATCCCGGCCAGCGCCCAGCCGGTGCCGTACTCGGCGTGCCGGGTGGACGCGCCTGACTCGGCCAGCGAGAGGAACAGCGTCCCGACGGTGGCGATGCCGACCACCTGGGCGAGCTGCATCAGCGTGAGGAGCAGGCCGCTGGCGTCGGCCGCGTCACCCGGTGGGACGTGCCGCAGCGCGGTCGTCATGATGATCGGCATCACCCCGAGCCCGAACCCGATGACCGCGGTGAGCGCCTCGTAGGCGAGGCCGCCTCCGGCGAGCGGACCGACGCACAGGTAGCCCGCACCCGCCACGGCGAACCCGGCCGGGACGGCGCGCCGGTGCCAGCGGGCCGGCAGCCGCTGCCAGTTCAGCCCGACGAGCCCGAACGCGGTGACGCACGGCACGAACGCCAGCCCCGACTCCAGCGGGGACATCCGCAGGTCGCCCTGCAGGTGCAGCGTGGTGGTGAACAGGAACGACGACCAGCTCGCCGGGCCGAACACGATCGCCACGCAGGCCGGGACCAGCAGCGGGGCGCGCAGCACACGGGGCGAGACCAGCGGCCGCCCGCCCGCGGCCGCCACGCGCCGCTCCACGGCCACGAAGACCGCGGCGAACGCGGCGCTGGCGGCCAGCGACGCCCAGCCCCACAGCGGCCAGCCCAGCTCGTGCCCCATGATCAGCGGGACGACGAGCAGCAGCACCGCCGGTGCCAGCGTGAACACGCCCGGGAGGTCCAGCTCGGCCCGCAACGGGCGCGTCCGGGGCGCGGGCTCGTCGCGGGGCAGCACCCGCGGCCCCGCGAGCAGCAGCGCGGCGCCGATCGGCACGTTGACGAGGAAGACCGCCCGCCAGCCCGTCCCGAACAGGTCCGCGCCGACCAGCAGGCCCCCGGCCGCCTGCCCGACGACGACGCCGCCGGCGATGACGGCCGAGTAGAGGCCGAGCGCCCGCCCCCGGGCCGCGCCGGTGAAGTCCCGCTGGATCATCGACATCACCTGCGGGGTCAGCATCGCCGCGCCCGCGCCCTGCAGGAAGCGGCACACCACCAGCGTCCCGGTGGACGGCGCCAGCCCGCACGCCAGCGACGCCGCCGTGAAGGACGCGAGGCCGAGGTGGTACAGGCGGCGGTGGCCCGCGATGCCGCCGAGCCGCGCGCCCGTGATCAGCAGGACCGCGTAGGAGATGATGTAGCCCGCCACGATCAGCTGGAGCCCCGCGCCCGAGGCGTGCAGGTCGGCGCGCATCGTCGGGAGGGCCACGTTGACGATGTTCACGTCGAGGATGGCCATGAACTGGCCGAGCAGGATGACGGCGAGCGCGAGCCCGCCGGATCCGTTCCGCGACCCCCGGTCGGGAACGGTCCCGCGCAGGTCGGTTGTCTGTGTCATGTGTACGAGAGTGGGGGTGCGCCGGTACCGGTAACGAGAGCCTGCCGATACTGGTACTGACAGCACCTGGCAGAGCACGCCCGCCCGAGGCAGGCTGGGGGAGTGACGATGACGAGTCCGCCCGCCGCGCCCGCCGCCCGCCGCGGCGGCGCGGGTCCTATGCGAGCGGCCGACTTCCGCAAACAGGGTCTGATACGCGCTTAGGCCCTGCTTGCGGGGTTAG
>NZ_JBFARL010000319.1:0-5997 GCF_040674655.1 Actinomadura sp. NPDC049753
GCTCGCGCGGCGGCGCGGCGCCCGTCGTCTCGCAGATCCGATCGGAGATCGAGACGGCCCGCGCCCCGAGCTCGGCGGCCTCCCGGCCGGTGGCGGCGCGCCGCTCGGCGAGCCACTTCTCGACCTGCGCGAACACCTCGGCGGCGAACAGCCGCTCCAGCACCTTGCGGCGTTCGTCGGCGCCGGCGCGCAGGAACCCAGCGAACTCCCCCTGAGGCAGCATCGCCACCTGGCAGAACTGGACGGCGGTCATGCCGAGCATCCGCGTCACGAGGTCGCCCGCCTCGTCCAGGCGGGTGGTGAGGCCCACCCAGCCGCCGTGCTCGAACTCCTCGACGACGACCTTGGCGTGCTCGGTCGTCGTCCCGGACCCGCGCAGCTTCGGCCGCTCCCAGGCGGGCGAGCGCGAGACGCGCAGCCGGCGGCCCCGGATGGTCGTCTCCAGCACCACGCGCGGCCCGGCGCCGGGCGCCGCGTGGTCGCTGCGCAGCCCCTTCACCGCGTTGCGGACGCCGGGCACCTGCCCGTAGAGCGCGAAGCAGACCGCGTCGAGGACGCTCGTCTTGCCCGCGCCCGTCCGGCCCTGGATGAGGAACAGCCCGGCGTCGGACAGCGCGTCGAAGTCGATGACCTCCGTGCCCGAGAAGGGCCCGAACGCCGCGATCTCCAGGCGGTGCAGCCTCACGCCGTGGCCTCCTTCTGGCGGCAGGCCTCGAAGGCCTCGTGGAGCAGGGCGCGTTCGGCTTCGGTGGCGGGCCCGTCGGTGACCTCGGCGACGAAGTCGCCCGCGATGTCGAGGGCGGAGCGCTCGCGGACGCGCTCGGACCAGGTGCGGCCCCCGCCCGCGCCGCCGCCCTCCGGGTCGAAGCCGAGCACGAGCGTGTGCGGGAAGCGGCGGCGCAGCCGCTCCATCGCGGCGGACGGGCGGCGCGCGTCGGTGAGCGTGACCTGGAGCCAGCGGTCCTCGACCTCGTCGTAGGACGGATCGGACAGCAGGTCGTCGATGCGGCCGCGGACCCGGGCCAGTCGCCGCGGGACGGGGGCCTCCACGAACTCCGCCGCGACGCCGCCGGGGCGCAGGTCGATCAGCCACGAGCCCTTGACGTGCCGCTCCTCGGAGAAGGAGTACGCCAGCGGCGAGCCCGAGTAGCGGACGCGGTCGCCGATGCGCCAGGCGCCGTGCAGGTGGCCGAGCGCCGCGTAGTCGACGCCGTCGAACACCGACGCCGACACCTGCGAGGAGCCGCCGACCGAGATGTCGCGCTCGCTCTCGCTGGACTCGCCGCCGGTGACGAACGCGTGCGCGAGCACGACCGACAGCCTGTCGTGGCGCGCGGCGTCGTCGCGGACGCGGCGCATGGCCTCGGTGAGCGCGGCGGCGTGGCTGCGCTCGTCCAGCTCCCACGGGTGGCGGACGAGCTCGGGCTCCAGGTAGGGGACGCCGTAGATCGCGGCGTCGCCCACGACGACGGGCTCCCCCACGGTCGCGAAGTCGGTGCGGACGTGCACGCCGGCGGCGTCCATCAGCGCCGACCCGAACCCGAGGCGGCGCGCGGAGTCGTGGTTGCCCGCGATGAGCACGACCCGGGTGAGGGCGGCGCGCCGCTCCAGGGCCTCGTTGCACAGCCGGACGGCGTCCACCGCGGGCAGGGCGCGGTCGTAGACGTCCCCGGAGACCAGCACGCACTCGACCCGCTCCGCCGCGACGGTCTCGACCAGGTGGTCGACGAACGCCGCCTGCGCGGCCAGCAGGTCCTCGCGGTGGAACGATCTGCCGAGATGCCAGTCGGAGGTGTGCAGGATTCGCATGTCGCAGCAACCATAGGCACCCCCTCCGACACATCCGGCGCAGAAACGCCGAGTCGCCTCAAACGATCTGCGCGGGCGATGCGATCAAGGAGGCGGGGCTCCCGTAGGGTGGCGGCGTGAGCGAGCGTCCCTACGTGCTTCTGAGCTGCGCGATGTCCGCCGACGGCTACATCGACGACGCGACTCCCGAGCGGCTCCGGCTGTCCAGCACGGCCGACTGGGACCGGGTCGACGCGGTGCGCGCCGGCTGCGACGCGATCCTCGTCGGCGCGGGCACCGTCCGGGCCGACGACCCGAGGCTGCTCGTGCGGTCGGCGGCGCGGCGGGAGCAGCGGGTCGCGCGCGGGCTGCCGCCCGACCTCACCAAGGTGACGCTGACCTGGAGCGGCGACCTGGACCCCGGCGCGCGGTTCTTCACCACGGGCGAGTCCCCGAAGCTGGTGTACGCCCCGACCGGCACGGCGGGCGGGCTGGCGGCCCGGCTGGCCGGCCTCGCCGACGTCGTGGACGCCGGCGACCCGCTCGCGCTGGACACGGTGCTCGGCGACCTCGCCGCCCGGGGCGTCCGGCGGCTGATGGTCGAGGGCGGCGGCGGGATCCACACGCTGTTCCTCACCGCCGACGCGGTGGACGAGCTGCAGCTCGTGGTCGCGCCGTTCTTCGTCGGCGACCCCTCCGCGCCGCGCTTCGTGCGGTCCGGGGTGTTCCCGCAGTCGCCCGCGCGCCCCATGCGGCTGCAGGAGGCCACCCGCATCGGCGACCTCGCCCTGCTGCGCTACCTGGTCGGGGGCGCGCGTGGATGACTTCGGCTGGCTGGCCCTGGCCTGCGACCTCGCGGCCCTGTGCCCGCCCTCGCGCACCGCGTTCTCGGTGGGCGCGGTCGTCGTCGGGGCGGACGGGCGGGAGGTCGCGCGCGGCTTCTCCCGCGAGCAGGACCCGCACGACCACGCCGAGGAGGCCGCGCTCGCCAAGGCCGGCGGCGGCCTCGCCGGCGCGACGGTCTACAGCTCCCTCGAACCGTGCGGGCACCGCGCGTCGCGCCCCCGCACGTGCGCGGAGCTGATCGTCGCCTCGGGCGCCCGCCGCGTCGTGTTCGCCTGGCACGAGCCGGCCCTGTTCGCCGCGGGCACGGGCGCGGAGGTCCTCGCGGCCGCGGGCGTCGAGACGGTCGAGCTGCCCGAGCTCGCCGAGCGCGCCCGCCGCCCGAACGCCCACCTTCTCTAGGAGGGGTCGGGGGCGGCGTGGGGCGGCCCCTTGAGCTCGTGGAAGCCGGGCGTCCCGGCGACGAGGAGCGTCCCGTCCCACAGCCGCCCGGCCTCCTCGCCGCGCGGGATCCGGGACAGCACCGGGCCGAAGAACGCCCGCTCGCCGACCGCGACGACGGGCGTGCCGACGTGCGGGCCGACCCGCGCGAGCCCTTCGGCCGTGGACGCGCGGACCGCGTCGTCGTACCGGGCGTCCAGGGCCGCGGCGGCGAGCTCCTCCGGCAGGCCGGCCTCGGCCAGCGCTCCGGAAACCGTGTGGGGCTCCGTCTCGCCGCGCTCGTGGACGCGCGCGCCGAACGCGGTGTAGAAGCGGCCGAGCGCCTCCTGCCCGCCCTCGCCGGCGACGGCGGCGCAGACCCGGGCGGGCAGCCACAGGTAGCCCTCGGGGTCGTTCTCGGGATCGTCGTCCCGGCCCTCGTTCAGCGCCGCCAGGCTCAGCAGGTGCCAGCGCGGCTCGACGGGCCGGACCCTCGCGGCCTCCACCAGCCACCGCGACGTGATCCACGTGTAGGGGCAGGAGGGGTCGAACCAGACGTCGGCGATCTCGGCCATGGCCCCCGTTCTATCAAATGAGACTCCAGTCTCATTCCTCTTGCCAACGCCCCGGGACGTCATGCGATGCTGTGGCCAAGCAAGCATTCGGTTACCCGCGTCGGCCCTCGGGCAGGGGAGGCACAGCAGCATGCGCGAGCACGATCGGCTGTTCATCGGAGGCGAGTGGGCCGCACCGGCCGGGACCGGCGTGATCGACGTCGTCTCCCCGCACACCGAGGAGGTCATCGGGCGGGTCCCCGAGGGCACCGAGGGCGACATCGACGCCGCCGTCGCGGCGGCCCGGCGCGCCTTCGACGAGGGCCCCTGGCCGCGGATGACCCCCGCCGAGCGCGCGGAGATCGTCGGCCGGCTCTCGGCGATCTACGCCGAGCGGCAGCAGGAGATGGCCGACCTCGTGACCGCCGAGATGGGGTCGCCCATCATGTTCTCGGTGTTCGGGCAGGCGGCCATCCCGCAGATGGTGCTGCAGTACTACGTCGACCTCGCCGCCTCCTACACCTGGGAGGAGGAGCGGCAGGGCATGCTCGGGCCGGTCACGGTGACCCAGGAGCCGGTCGGCGTCGTCGCGGCGATCGTGCCGTGGAACGTCCCGCAGTTCACGCTGATGCTCAAGCTCGCGCCCGCGCTCATCGCCGGCTGCACGGTCGTGGCCAAGCCCTCCCCCGAGACCCCCCTCGACTCCTACCTGCTCGCCGAGTGGATCCGCGAGGCGGGCATCCCCGAGGGCGTCGTCAACCTCGTCCCGGCCGGACGCGAGGTCGGCGCCTACCTCGTCGCCCACCCCGACGTCGACAAGGTGTCCTTCACCGGGTCCACCGCCGCCGGACGCAAGATCGGCGCGGTCTGCGGCGAGCAGCTCAAGCGGGTCACCCTCGAACTCGGCGGCAAGTCCGCCGCGATCATCCTGGACGACGCGGACCTGGCCTCCACCGTCGAGGGCTTCAAGCTGGCCTCGCTGATGAACAACGGCGAGGCGTGCGCCGCGCAGACCCGCATCCTGGCGTCCCGCCGCCGCTACGACGAGGTCGCCGACGCGCTCGCGACCATGGTGAGCGGCCTCAACGTGGGCGACCCCGCCGACTACGGCTGCGAGATCGGCCCGCTGGTCGCCAGGCGGCAGCAGGAGCGCGTGGAGAACTACATCCGGATCGGCCAGGACGAGGGCGCCAAGCTGATCACCGGCGGCCTGAACCGCCCGCACGACCGCGGCTGGTACGTCGCGCCCACCGTCTTCGGCGACGTCGGCAACGACATGCGCATCGCCCGCGAGGAGATCTTCGGCCCGGTGCTGGTCCTCATCCCCTACGAGGACGAGGCCGACGCCGTCAGGATCGCCAACGACAGCGACTACGGGCTCGGCGGCTCGGTCTGGACCTCCGACGTCGACCACGGCGTCGAGGTCGCCCGCCGCATCCGCACCGGGAGCTGCGGCGTCAACATGTACACCCTCGACCCGAACACCCCGTTCGGCGGCTACAAGAACAGCGGCCTCGGCCGCGAGCTCGGCCCCGAGGGCCTGCACGCCTACCTGGAGCACAAGTCCATCCCCCACCCCGCCCCCGCGGGCTGACATCCGGGCGTTCCCGCGCGTCCCCGGGACGCGCGGGACCGGCCCGTCAGCACAGCGGGACGACCGGCCAGCCGTGCCGGGCGCGGCAGGCGCGGACGGCCTCGGCGGACGGCGCGCCCGTCACCAGGAGGCGGACCCCCGGGACGGCGACGCGGCCGTGGCCGAAGGCGATGGCGCGGAGCTTGGCCGGGGTGACGACGGCCGCCGTGGCCCGGTGGTCGAGGATCGCTTCGAGCAGGTCCGCCGCGTCGCGGCCGGGGACGCCCACGAGGGTGGCGCCCCGCATGAGGCACAGGTCCACCAGCCCCATCCGTGTGAGAGCGGAGACGTCCTGGCCGCCCAGGACGAGCACGTCGCCGTCCGAGACGCCCAGCGTCCCGGAGAGGCGGCAGAGGTCGGCGAGCCGGTCGGCGTGGGTGATGTCCTGCGGCGGGGCCGGAACGCGCAGAGCGGTGCCCCGGAGTGGGCCGGGCGGCCCGCCGCCCGGGGCGGCCCCGGGTTCCAGGAGGCGGCGGAACGGCGTGGTGCCGGGGACGTCCCCGAAGGCGAAGACCTGCCTGACGTACGACCGCTCCACGGCCGCCATCGACAGGGCCGCGGTGTCCTCGCCGGTCAGCAGGAACCGGGCGCCGGCCTCGTTCATCAGCGCCGCGAGTCCTGCGGGGCCGCCGCCGGCCGGGAGCAGGACCGGCACGGCCCCGGCGGCGGTGGCCGCGTGGACGGCGACGGCCAGTTCACGCAACCCGGAGACGTGGACCGCGCCGGCGTCGCCCTGCCGGACCCCGTGCCGGCGCAGGC
>NZ_JBFARL010000320.1:0-5985 GCF_040674655.1 Actinomadura sp. NPDC049753
CGCCGTGCTCCGCCACCGCGGCCCCGCGCTGTCCCGGTCCGCCCCGCCCGTCGGGGAGCTGTCGCAGCTCGCCGAGACGGCCGCGGCGGCCTGCAAGGACGCGCGCCTCGCCGCGCTCGTCGGCGTGCTGGACGAGGGCGGCCCGCACGCCCGCGTCGGCGTCCTGGCCTCCCTGCCCGCCCGCGCCGACGTGGAGACCGCGCTCACCGAGGTCGCCACCCGGATCCGCAAGCAGTCCGGCGACACCGTGATGGCCGCCGGATCGGTGGTGGAGACGATCCGCGACGTCCGCCGCTCCTTCCTGGAGGCCGAGCAGGTCGCCGACGTCGCCGCGCGCGGCTCCGGGGCCCGCCTCTACTACCGCCTGCCCGACCTGCGCCTGCGCGGGCTGCTGCACCTCCTCCGCGACGACGCCCGCGTCCAGACCTTCGTCGAGCGCGAGCTCGGCCCGCTCCTGGAGTACGACGCCCAGCGCGGCAGCGACCTCACGCGCATCCTGGAGCTGTACCTCGAATCCGGCCGGAACAAGGCCGTCGCCGCCCAGCAGGCGCACCTCTCCCGCCCCGCCTTCTACGAGCGCCTCCGCCGCATCGAACGGGTCCTGGACGCCGATCTCGACGACGTGGAGTCGTGCGTGTCCTTCCATGTGGCGCTCCTGGCCCTGTCATCCGTCCGCTGGGAACGTTCCTGATCGGGCCGGTGACCGGTGAAGGCCGTTCGCGGCCGGCCCCGCGCGCATACGCTTTAGCGCATGGCGGACGCGGTACTGCATGTTCATCGGTACGGGGACCCGGGCGGAGCACCGGTGGTCATGCTCCACGGGGTCTGCGGTCACGGGGCGCGCTGGCGGCGGACCGCCGAGCGGTACCTGCCGGACCGCTCCGTCCTCGCGCCCGACCTGCGCGGCCACGGGCGGTCGACGCACGAGCCGCCGTGGACGGTCGAGCGGCACGTGGCCGACGTCCTCGCGATGATGGACGCCGAGGGCGTCGAGCGGGCCGACCTCGTCGGGCACTCCTACGGCGGGATGATCGCGCTGCATCTGGCGCGGACCGCGCCGCGGCGGGTGCGGCGGCTCCTCCTGCTGGACCCGGCCATCGGGCTGGCCCCGGCGGCCGCGGGCCGGGAGGCGCGCGGGCTCCTGTCCCCGGCGTCCTACGGCGACGTCGCCGAGGCGCGGGCCGACCGGGCGGCGCGCTGGCCGGCGGCTCCGCCGGAGGCCGTGGACGAGGAGGTCGCCGATCACCTGGAGCACGGCCCGGACGGACGGCTGCGGTGGCGGTTCGAACCGGCGGCCGCGGTGACCGCGTACTCGGAGATGGCCCGCCCCCACCTCGCGCCGCCCGCCGACCTGCCCACGCACCTGGTCATCGCGACGGAGGCCGACTTCGTCCGTCCCGAGTTCGTGGTGGACCTGCGCGCCGCGCTCGGCCCCGGCCTCGTGATCAGCGAGGTCGACGCCGGCCACATGCTCTACGTCGACCGTCCGGAGGAGACCGGGACGCTGGTCGCCGCATGGCTCAGCGAAGGCGGCGCCGGCCGGTGAACGGCGGCAGGGTCAGCGGGGTGTGCAGGCCCGGCGGCGCCTCGGCCACGGCGGGGACGGCGCTGACCATGCGCAGCCCGGTCGAGGCGGCGGGGTCGTCGGCGGCGGGCCCCGCGAGGTCCATCCGCCAGGGCGGCTCGCCGTCGATCTCGACGCGGTGGCCGCCGGTCGCGCCCGGCGGCGGGGCCGGCCAGTGGGGGGCGATGTCGGCGCGCGCCCGGGCGACCTGCTCGACGGTGATCACGGGACGGCCGCGCAGCAGCCCCGACACCTGGAACCGCAGGCCGGCGAGGGTCCCCTTGGCGACGCGGCCGATGTCCTCGGGCGCCGGGCACAGTTCGTAGGTCTCGGACACCTCGTCCAGCGGAACCGCCAGGTGCTCGGCGAGGAGGCGCACGACCGGGCCCCATGCCCGCCTCGGCCCGCCCGGCCTGACGATCGGCGGACGGTGCCCGAGGGGGCCGCCGAAGCCGAGCCGGGCGCCGGTCTCGGGGTCGTCCCGGCAGCTGAACCGGGTGACCTTGACGCCGTGCACGCGCAGGCAGCCGCCGCTCAGCAGCAGCGGGAGGACGTCGTTCACCGGGCTGGATCCGAGGGTGAGGCAGGCGGCGCCGCCGGTCGCGCACGCGGACCGGAGCCGGCGGACGAGGGCGCGGTCGGCGGACGGCGGGTGGACGAGTGAGGGCAGAACGTCCGACACCACGCCGGTGCCCGATTCCAGGATGCGGCACAGCTCCCCTGCCGCGTCCCGGGAGCGGGTGGCCGTGTGGCAGACGACGTGGGGCCGCCGGGCCAGGAGCGGGGCCGGGTCCTCGGTGGCGCGGATCCCGGCCGGGCGGCCGCTTCCGGCCAGCTCGGCGGCGTCGACGCCGGCGTGCCGGGGGTCGACGGCGACGACTCCGGCGAGTTCGAGGTCCGGGTGCTCGAGCAGCGCCCCGAGCGACGATCTGCCGACGGGTCCGGTGCCCCACTGGCCGACGAGATAGGACATACCACCACCTTTTGACCAAGCGCTCGGTCGGCGCGGGCGCATTCTAGGCATGCCCGCGCCGCCAGAACGCTCCCCTCGCGGGACGTACATCCGTGCTGGCAGGGAAGGAATGTCTGGTGACACTTCGCGCGGCGGGGCGCACGTTCGGCGTGGAGGAGGAGCTGCTCCTGGTCGACCCGGAGACGGGCGCGCCCCAGGCCCTGTCCGGCTCCGTGATCCACTACGCCCGGCGCCACGACGAGCTGTTCCTGACCGGCGGCCGGCGCTCCAAGGCGCTGGAGACCGAGCTCCAGCGCGAGCAGCTGGAGACGGCCACCCCGGTCTGCGGCTCGCTCGACGAGCTGTCCGACCACGTCCGGTCGGCGCGGGTCGCGGCGGGCCAGTCCGCGGCCGGGGTGGGCGCCGCCGTCGCCGCGCTGGCGACGTCGCCGGTCAGCGTCCGCCCCTCGCTCACCCCGTCGCACCGCTACCTGCGGATGGCCGACGCCTTCGGGCCCACCGCCGACGAACAGCTCACCTGCGGCTGCCACGTGCACGTCGGCATCGAGTCCCCGGAGGAGGGCGCCGCCGTCCTCGACCGGATCCGGCCGTGGCTGCCCCCGCTGCTCGCGCTCAGCGCGAACTCCCCGTTCTGGCAGGGCGCCGACACGGGCTCCGACAGCTGGCGGCACCAGGTGTGGGGCCGCTGGCCCTCCAGCGGCCCGACCGAGCTGTTCGGCTCGGCGAACGCGTACCGGACGGCGGTGGACGCGCTGCTCGCGACCGGGGTCCTGGTGGACGAGGGCATGATCTATTTCGACGCCCGGCTGTCGCGGCACTATCCGACGGTCGAGATCCGCGTCGCGGACGTGTGCCTGGACGCCGACGACACCGTGCTGATGGGCGCGCTGGTGCGGGCGCTGGTCGACACCGCCGCGGACGCGTGGCGGCGGAGCGAGCCGCCCGACCCGGTGCGCACGGACCTGGTGCGCCTGGCCATGTGGCGGGCCGGGCGCTCGGGCCTGCGCGGCGAGCTCGTGCACCCGCGCACCCACACGGCCGCCCCCGCCCGCGAGGTGGTGGCCGCGCTCGTCGAGCACCTGTCGCCCGCGCTCGACCGCGCGGGCGATCTCGACACCGTCGCCAAGCTCCTCGGCGGCGTGCTGGAACGCGGGAACGGAGCCCGGTTCCAGCGCGCCGCCTACTCCCGTGCCGGCGATCTGAGGACCGTGGTCATCGCCGCCGTCCAGCGGACGATGGCGGTCTGACCGGCCGGTCCGGCCGGGGCGGCCCAGTTGCGGCAGGGCGGCTTCGGGAGCGGCCCGCGGACGCCCGCGGGTCCGCCGCGGGAACCGCCGCGGCGCGGCCCCCGCGGCGGGCGGTCAGGCCGCGCGGCGCCTCTGGAAGGGGAGGTAGCGGTCGGCGCGCCGGTGCCGGGCGAGCAGGCCGGTGGACTCGACCGCGAGGATGCGGTCGAAGCGGAAGGCGCGCACGCCGCGGCGCATGCGGCACCAGCCGACGAGGTACCAGTGGTCGCGGTGCACCAGGCAGGTGACCGGCTCGACCTCGCGGATCGTGACGTTGGCGCCGGCGTCGCCATAGCAGAGCCGGACGACGCGGTGCTCGGTGATGGCGGCGGCGACCACGCGGGCGCGGTCGGAGGTGGAGGCGTCCAGGGGCGTGGTGAGGGTGGCGAGCGTGGTGGTGACCACGTCGTCGTGCGGAGCGGCGTCGAGGAGGGTGTGGAGGGCGCGGCGCGCGGTGGTGGCCTGCGGGCCGGTGCCGAGGTGCGCGAGCGAGAGCGCGAGGGCGGCGATCTCCGCCGCCGTGAGCGCGGCCGGCGCGGTGGGCGCGGTCTGGGGGTGCGTCGCAACGTTCGCCATGGTTCGATCATACGTTCGAACACTGACATTTTGGAGGCCCGCGCGGGGAGGCGCGGCCTTCGCGGTGCGGACGGGGCCCGTCCGGCGGGGTGATCGGCTCCGCGCTTGAGAAGGCGGCCTCGCATGGTGAAAACTGGCCCCGGAAACGTGCCTATTCGGGGGAATCAGGGGCGAACATGGGCCAGACGTGGATCAGCGTTGAGTGAGCCGCGCCTGGACCGGCCTCCGATGGGCCGAGACGAGGCGGACCGGGCCCTCGCGCGCCTCCGGGACGAGAGGGAGCGGATCGGCGCGGCCCTGCTGGAGCTGGAGGCCCACCAGGGGTACCAGTTGCTGGAAGGCGCGGCGCTGCGGGGCGCGACCCTGCGCGTGCAGTCCGACGTGCGGTCGCGGACGGCGTCCCTGTGGCTGCTGTTCGACCTGCACGGGCGCGTCCTGTCCGCCGCCGAGGAGCTGCGGGCCCGCCACGGCAGGCCCGGTCAGGCGCAGCTCGCCGAGCTCACCCGCCTCCTGGAGGGGCCGTCGGTGGAGCTGCCCGCGGCGGAGGTGCCGCTGGAGCGCCGGACGCTGCTGGCCGCCCCGTCCGGCGAGAGGCTGACGCCGCGGGCGGCGGTCGACCGGATGACGCCGCTCTACGAGGAGATCGCGCGGGCGGTCGCCGCGCTCGACGCGGTCTGGTCGACGCTGCTGTCGCGGCTGGCCGAGGTCGAGGCCGAGCGGCGGGCGGCCGAGGAGCTGCTGGAGTCGGCCGGCGGCGCGGACCCCGCCTTCGAGCGGCTGCGCGACGAGCTGGAGACCGTCGCCGCGACCGTGCGCGCCGACCCGCTCGCGCTGGCGCGGGACGGCCACGCCGACACCGCTCGGCTGGACGCGATCCGCTCCGGCCTCGCCGAGGTGCGCCGCGGCCTGGAGGAGGCGGAGCGGCTGCGCGAGGGGTTCGCCGCCCGGATCCGCGGCGTCGCCGCCGTCCTGGACGTGGTGCGCGAGGCCGAGGCCGAGGCGCGCGCCGCCCGCGACGAGGTCCTCATCAAGATCACCGCGCCCGCGCTGCCCGACCCGCCCGACTCCTCCGCCGCCCTCGCCGACCGCCTCGCCGCCGTCACCCGGCCCCGGCCGGGCGCGGCCGCGCGGGGCGGCGGCTGGCGCGAGACCGCGCGGCGGGTCGCCGAACTGGAGCGCGCCGCGGACGCTGCGCTGGCGCGGGCACGCGAGACCACCGGCCTGATCCGGGGCCTGCTGGACCGGCGCGAGGAGCTGCGCGGCCGCCTGCAGGCCTACCGGGCGAAGGCCGCGCGGCTCGGCCACGCCGAGGACGCCGAACTGGCCCGGTCCTACGAGCAGGCACGCGAGCTGCTGTGGACCTCCCCCTGCGATCTGCGGAAGGCCACCGTGGCCCTGAACGCGTACCAGCGGGCCGTCACCTCGCGGGCGAAGGGAGCGGATCGATGAGCCAGTGCGCGCAGCCGGGATGCGGCGGGACGATCGCGGACGGCTACTGCGACGTCTGCATCGCCAGCCACTCCCGCAGCCTTTTGAGCCGCCAGACCTCCTCGGTTCCGGCGCTTCCGACGGTCTGCCGCGTCTGC
>NZ_JBFARL010000321.1:0-5888 GCF_040674655.1 Actinomadura sp. NPDC049753
ACCTCGGCCATCGCCGCGTCGGCGGCCGCGCGGTCGGCCTGCAGGCCGACCGGGGCCTGCGTGGCTTCCTCATGCGCATCGGCGGCCGCGGTGGCGGCGTCCTCGGCCGCAGCCGTGCTCTGCGGCGTTCTCTTGCGCTGTGCGCTCCTGCTGCCTGGTGTCGGTGAGCTGGGCGCGGGTCTCGGTCAGGGCCGCCTCGGCTGCGTCGGCGCGCCGGGTGGTGGCGGCGTGCCGCGCCTGCTCGTCGGCGAGCTGCGCGCGTGCGGTCTGCAGGTCCTCCAGCAGTCGGCGGTCTCCTGGTGGGCGGTGTCCAGCTGCGCGGTGGCGCGCGGTCTGCGCCTCGTGGCGTGCCTGCTCGGCCTGGTCGGTCGCGTCGGTGACCGCGCCGTTCAGGAGTTCGGTGAGCGCGCCGGTGCGTTCCTCGAACGCGGTGAGCAGTTGGGCGAGATGCGCGGCCTCGCCGCGCAGCGTTCGGGTGGGCGCGAGCTAGGCGGTCTCGGCCGTGCGCCTGGCCTTGTGGTGCGCGGTGGTGCTCGGGGCCGCTGCAGTACTCGGCGTGACTGCTGACGCTGCGGGGGCGCGGCCGTCCGCAGTGCTTGCAGGGGCGGTGGCCGGCGGCCTTGGTGGCAGCGGCGCGCTCGGCGACCGCGTCGGTGGACAGATCGTAGTCGGGCACCGGGCCGTCATCGACTACACCTACACCACCCACCCGCGTGCCACAGCGATCCGTCGCGCTCTGATGAAGTCCACACCCCGCGGCAACGGGCGACCAGGGCGGCGGCCGCGCCTTCGCGCCGGGCGGCGCGCTGTGGCGGCACCGATTCCACTGCTGGCACCGGTGACGAGCGCCATGGCGCCGTCCAGTGACTGTTCGGACATCGCCCGTCCACGGCGAGGGCGTCGGTGTGGCAGATCCCGCACGCCCCGACACCGACGCGTACCTCCCCGGCGGCGGCGCCTGCCGCTCCCGTTTGACCAGCTCGAACCGCCGCCGGCCTGTGGACGGTCACGGCGTGGTAGGTGGATGTCATGACGGCAGTTCGGTTCCGGCCTGCTCGCGCGGCCGGCCGCGGGTCGCGCCAGGGAGTCTCGCTGGTCCCCGGGGGCCAGTGAGGGCCACGGGCGCCAGTGGACGCCCATGGGCATGATGCTGAATATGCCGACGTCAAGGGAGGCAGAACATGAAGCACGAGTACCTGGTCACCATGACCACCCGTGTCCCGGACGGAACCCCGGCGCGCGAGGTGGACGACATCCGGGCGCGCGAAACCGCCAACACCCGCGTCCTGGCCGCCCAGGGACGGGTGCTGCGCCTGTGGCGGCCGCCGCTGGGGCCGGGAGAGTGGCGCACGATCGGGCTGTTCGCCGCCGACGGCCCAGATGACCTCGAGCGGACGCTCGCCGCGATGCCGCTGCGCGTCTGGCGCACCGACCAGGTCACCGCGCTGGACTCCCACCCCAACGACCCGGGGCGCGGCAAGGTCCCGCTCGCAGCGGACGGCGGCGAGTACCTGGTCACCTTCACCGTCGAGGTGCCGGACGCGACGACCCCGCAGGCCCGCGACGAGATGTTCGCCCGCGAGGCCGCCCGCGCCCGTGAACTGGCCGCCGAAGGCAGCCTCATCCGCCTGTGGAGCCTGCCCGGCCACGGCCGCAACCTCGGCCACTTCCAGGCCGCCGACGCCAAGCTGATGCGGGACATCCTGCGGTCGCTCCCGCTGGCTGCCTGGCTCACCACAGAGACGGTGCCCCTGACGCGCCACCCCAGTGACCCGTGAGCACCCCGGGCCAGGGGCCTTCCCAGGAACGCAGGCCCTCCCGCCAGTTTCCGATCTTGCCTGATGGCCTCCTTGTTCAGCGATTCACCGCCGGGCGGGTTGGTGTCCCCATGGCCGGAGCAACGGGGAGGACGTGTGGAGTGTCCACATGGCCGGCCTGGCGCCGGGAAAGTGGCGCCCTGCTCTCGGGAGCCCGCCGGAACACAGGAATGCCCGGCAGCGCGCCAGGATTCCCTGCGCCCAGGCGGTGTCGCACAGTTCGGTCGCGGCCCCCAGATCGTCCAGCGCCCCCTGGGCCACCTTGTGGGCCCCGGTGCGCGCCGCCGCCTCGATGAGTTCGGGCAGCGTCCACTGGGCGACGACCGTCTCGGCGACCCTCCTGAGCCCCGGGCTTGGGCAGCCCGCGGTGCCTGCTCGTAACGGGTGAGGCCGTTATAGAGGACCGCGACCGCGCGCTGAGCGTTCGCGATCCCGTTCAGCTGGCCCTCGGCGCCGGCCCGCTCGATCGTGTCGGCGATCAGCAGGGATGCTTCGGCCTCCTTGCCCTGCATCGCCGCCAAGAGGAGCTTGGTGTGTCGAACCATGGGCACACCCGTCGCAGTGGCAACGGCCTCGGATTCGGCGACGAGCGCGGCCGCGGCGGCGAACTCGCCGATGAACGAGGCGGTGGTCTCGTCAAGGTCAGATAGACGCGGAGCCGGGTCAGGGCGCCGGCCGTCCACACCTCTTCGACCGTCTTGGCAGACGTCTCGCACATACCCCATTCGTTCCAGAGAAGCGGGCCCCTGCCACAGCTGGCCCAGCCCCACCGGAGGTCCTGCACGGGCCTGTCCGTAAGCGCGGTCATCGCCTTCTGCAGCGTGGGAACCGCCGCGCGACGACCGTCAGTGGTGAGAAGCGCGTATGACGCGGCGCCCCACACCATCAGGTAGGTCGCGCGAGAGGTCGAGGCTGCGCTGGGCGCTCGCGCTCCGGCGTCAGGGTCGTTCGAGGTTCTGGCGGAGCGTCCCAATCGCCGTACCGAGGTCGGTCTCGATGCCGTCGGGTTGCTGGAGCCCGTTTTCGAAGAGTAGCTGGACGAACGGCCGGTTCTCCGGGCGTCCCGCGGTGGCGAAGTACGCTTGCAGGCCGGGCGCGAACTCCTCGTTCGCCGGCAGGGTGGCCGCATCCACCAGTCCCTTGATACCGGCGACGGCCAGCTTGTCGAAGCCCGCGATACGGCGTGCGAACGCGTCGGTGAAGGCGTCGATGTCGGCGTCCGGGATGACTCGATTCACGTAGCCGTACTCGGCCGCCAGACGGGCCGGCATGTCATCGCCGCCGAGCAGGATCTCCAGTGCGCGCCCGCGGCCGACCAGGCGCCCCAGGCGCGCCATGGCGCCGCCTCCCGGAACGCTGCCCACGCCGACCTCGAACTGGCCCAGGACAGCGCTCTCGGATGCGAAGCGGATGTCTGTTGAGAGCACGAATTCGCTGCCCGCGCCGCGGGTGCGGCCGCGGATCTCCGAGATGGTGGCCAAGGGCAGCTTGCTCAACCGGACGAAGTTGTCCAGGTACGGGTGAAGGCCCGTTGGTCCGGGCGGCATCCCGGCCACACGGGCGGAGTCGGACAGGAAGTCCCAGTGCGCCATGAAGTAGCCCGGTTTGTCGCTGCGGAAGACCACGACCGTGAGTTCCGGCTCGTCCTCGATACGCTCGATGAGCTCGCCAAGCTGCTCGATGGTGTCCGGATCCATCAGGTTCACCGGGCCGTTGTCGAAAGTCACCCGCCAGTAGGATCGGGTCACCTCGCTTACATGGAACTGTTCTGCGGTACTCATGAAACGCTCCTTGTCGATCTCCCGCAGCGGCGGTCGGTCGGCATCCGGATCGCCGAATGAGGCGCGAGAACGGTCGCCACGGCACTTGGCATCCTGGCCTCGACCGGTCATGCGGCCTGGTCGTCTGCGGATCGCCTGAGGCCATTCGCCGGCGCCCCGTACTCCAGCCGGTCAGAAGGTTCGCCGGAGATGCCCTCGGTGTCGACGCCGAAACACCGGCACAACGCATCATCGGACCCTCGTCCGTCGCAGGCTCGGCACGGCCGCCGGTCGCTTGGTCGGGCGGACGAGGACGGGAGCCGCCAGGATCCCCAAGGCGGCGGCCAGGGCGAAGACCAGAAGCGTGACCTGGGGGCTGAGGTGCTGCAACACCAGTCCCACACCGACCACCGGCAGCGAGACGCCGGTGTAGCCGGCGGTGAAGAACGTCGCCAGAGCGCCGGCTCGGTCGTCCGGGTCGGAAGTGGAGATCACGGCGGTCAGGCTGCCGCGCAGGACGGCGCCGACGCCGGCGTCCGCGACAGCGCAGACCAGGGTGTTCCACGGGCGCGACGGGCATGGTCGGGCGCGACCGTGGACCTGCACCGATCTACGCCTAATGGAAGGAGCTCGGCCGATGACCAAGCGCATGGCCGCGCAGCGGCGGTCGAAGGGCGGTGGCATCCTGCACGACCCGCCGAATTCGGGAAAGGAGAGAAGGAACGCTGCATGGTCCGGCCGGACCGAGCACCGACCGCCTGATCTGCACACGGGGAGGAATCATGACCACCGCAACGTCCGACGCCGCCAAGCGTCCGCCTGAGCTCACCGGGCAGACCGTCGTCGTGATCGGAGGCAGCGGCGGCATCGGGCTCGAGACCGCCCGCCGCGCCCGTGCCGAGGGCGCGGCGGTCATCGTGGCCGGCCGCGACCCCGACCGCCTCAAGCGGGCGGCGGCCGAGGTGGGCGCGCTGGACAGCGCGGCCTTCGACGCGACCGATCCGGGCGCCCTCGCGCGGTTCTTCGGAGCGCTGCCCGAAACGATCGACCACGTGATGGTCACGGCCGGCGGCCCCTACTACGCGCCCCTGGCCGACCTCGACCGCGAGCGGGCGCATCGCGATTTCGACGGACACGTGTGGCTGGCCGTCGCCGTCGCCCAGCATGCCGTCGGCCGGGTGCGCCCCGGCGGCACCCTGCTGTTCATGGGCGGCACCGGCGGCCGAAGCCGAGGCCCCGGCCTGTCGCTCATCGCGGCGGGCACCGCCGCGCTGCCCGCCCTGGTCGCCAACCTCGCGGTCGAGGTCGCGCCGATCAGGGTCAACCTCATCGCCGCCGGTTTCGTCGACACCCCGCTGTCGGCCGAACTGCTCGGCGACGACCTCGAAGCGCGCCGTGACCAGCTCCGCGCGACGCTCCCGATCGAGCGCGTCGTCGGACCCGCCGACGTCGCCGCCCTCGCCGTGCATCTCATGGCCAACACCGCGCTCACCGGCGCCACGTACGACATCGACGGCGGCCAGCAGCTCATCCACCGGACCTGATCGGGCCGATCACGCCGCTTCAGAAGCTCCCTGCCTCGCCCGGGCGGCCTGCCGGGAGAGAGTTGGGGCGTCGGGATACGATCAACACGGGCATCATCAACCAGATGGCGCGCTTGCACCTGATCGGGCGGCTGTTCCGCGCTCCAGTGACGGGTGCGGTCGGGGAGCGTTTCGGACGGTCGTTCTCAGCCCAGCGCTCTGGTACTTCGACATGCTGCCCCGCGCGGCGCGTCGCGAGCTGGCGGCGGGTTTCGGCCCGATTCCCGGCGCGCGCTGCGCCGGATGTACCGCGCGGTCCCGATGGACATCGGAGGCGGCCTCGCACCCCGGCTCGCCCGGCTGGACCGGCCGGCGCTGGTCGTGTGGGGAGCTCGGGACCGTTTCGTGCCCCTGGGTGCGCGGTCATGGCGTCGCGGACGGCGTCGCGGGCACCTCCAGCAGCTGGTCCAAGACGTACCGCGGCCCCACCGTCAGCAGCCCTGCCAAAACACCCCACAGACGTTTCGTCGTCGTCCGGGGTTGAGGAACCTGCGGACAGTCGTTGGCGCTGAGGATGATCTTGATGGCGGAGTTGGTGCGAGGCCTTGTGTTCAGGAGGTGGCCCAGCCGTCCGGGGGCGGCGATGCGGTCGAAGAAGGTTCGGGTGAGCTCGACCGGGTCCAGAGGGCGTCCCTCACGCCGGCCGCCTCCGGCTTCGCTGCAGCCGCCTGACCCGGCAGAACCGGCTTCGGGGGCGGGGGGGGGGGGGCGCGGTGGCGGGGCGCCCC
>NZ_JBFARL010000322.1:0-5874 GCF_040674655.1 Actinomadura sp. NPDC049753
TCGAACTATCACGGAAGGCGATCCATGAGCCTGGCGGCGACGCGCAGCACGTCGAGCTCGGTCTCCGACAGCCCGGCGAGGACACCGGGACGGCGGCCTTCTGCGTGCGGGGCGTTGCCGAAGCGGCAAGAGAGCGGGACCAAAGGGGCGAGTCATGTTAAGTTGCTACTGAAAATCGTTTTCATTTTCAGGAGCTTCCATGATGTCTGCTCAGCGCGCCCGCGTCCTCGGGGCGGGCGCCGCCCTCACCCTCGCGTCGCTCGGGGCCGCCGCCTGCGGGTCGTCCTCCGGCGCCGGGGCCGCGGAGACGGTCTCGGTCGTGGCCTCGACCAACGTGTACGGGGACATCGCCCGGCAGATCGGCGGGGACCGGGTGAAGGTGACCTCCTTCATCAGCGACCCCGCGCAGGACCCGCACTCCTTCGAGGCGGGGACGCGCGCCAGGCTCGCGCTGTCCAGGGCCGGTGTGGTCATCGAGAACGGCGGCGGCTACGACGACTTCATGGAGACGCTGCTGAAGGGGTCCGGTTCCAAGGCCCGGGTGCTCAACGCCGTCCAGATCTCCGGGAGGACCGCTCCGGCGGGCGAGGAGCTGAACGAGCACGTCTGGTACGACCTCCCCTCCGTCGCGCTGCTGGCCGACCGGATCTCCGCCGCGCTCGCCGAGGCCGACCCCGGGGACGCGCGGACGTTCTCGGCGAACGCCGCCGCCTTCAAGGCGAGGCTGAAGACGCTGGAGGGGAAGGCGGCGGCGGTCAGGGCCGCGCATTCGGGTGACGGCGTGGCGGTCACCGAGCCCGTCCCGGGCCACCTGCTGGACGCGGCCGGGCTGGTCGACCGGACGCCGGAGGAGTTCGCCGAGGCGGTCGAGGAGGGGGACGACGTCCCGCCGCGGGCGCTGCGCGACACGCTGGCGCTGCTCACCGGCCGGAAGGTGCGGGCGCTCGTCGTGAACGTGCAGACGAGCGGCCCGGAGACGGCCAAGGTCCGCGAGGCGGCCCGCGAGGCGGGCGTCCCGGTGGTGCCGGTCACCGAGACCCTGCCGGCCGGCCGGGACTACGTCGCCTGGATGGACGGCACCATCGCCGAGCTCATGAAGGCGCTGTCGTGATCGCCCTCCGCGGCGCGACCCTGGCCTACGGCGAGCGGACCCTGTGGCGCGGGCTGGACCTCGACGTGCGGCCCGGCGAGTTCCTCGCCGTCGTCGGCTCCAACGGGTCGGGGAAGACCAGCCTGCTCAGGGTGCTGCTCGGGCTCCAGCGGCTGTCGTCCGGAACGGTCGCGGTGAACGGGCGCCGCCCCCGGCGGGGCAGCGACGCCGTCGGCTACGTCCCGCAGCACCGGGCCGTCCCGCCGCACACCCCGCTGCGCGCCCGCGACCTCGTGCGGCTCGGCGTCGACGGCCACCGCTGGGGGCCCTGGCGACCGCGCCGGGACACGCGCCGCCGGGTCGACGCCGTCCTCGCCGACGTGGGCGCCGCCGCGTTCGCCGACGTCCCGCTCGAACTCCTCTCGGGCGGCGAGCTGCAGCGCGTGCGCATAGCGCAGGCCCTGGCCACCGGCCCGCGCGTCCTGCTGTGCGACGAGCCGCTGGCCTCGCTGGACGCCGAGCACCAGCGCGTCGTCGCCGAACTGGTGGACCGGCGCCGCCGCGACCACGACACCGCCGTCGTGTTCGTCACGCACGAGATCGACCCGGTCCTCCCCTTCGCCGACCGGATCCTCGACCTGGGAGCCGCCCGCGAAGCCCGAAGTTCCCGCCAGGAGACGGTATGAGCTGGCAAGACGCCTGGCACGAGATCTTCAACTTCCGGGACTACGGGGCGCTGCTCGGGCTCGTGCGCAACTCGCTCGTCGCGGGGGCCGTGCTCGGACTGGTCGGCGGGCTCGCCGGGACCTTCGTCGTGATGCGCGACCTGGCGTTCGCCGTGCACGGCATCAGCGAGCTGTCGTTCGCCGGCGCGGCCGCCGCCCTGCTGGCCGGGGCGAGCGTGGCGGGCGGTTCGATCGCGGGGGCCCTGGTGGCCGCCGGGCTGATCGGGGTGCTCGGCGCGAAGGCGCGCGACCGCGGCTCGGCCATCGGCGTGCTGATGCCGTTCGGGCTGGGGCTCGGCGTGCTGTTCCTGTCGCTCTACCAGGGCCGGTCGGCCAACAAGTTCGGGCTTCTCACCGGGCAGATCGTCGCGATCGACGCGCCGCGGCTGTCGTGGCTCCTCGCGACGTCGGCGGTCGTGCTGGCGTGCCTCGCGGTCATGTGGCGCCCGCTGGCGTTCGCGAGCCTGGACCCGGACGTGGCGGCGGCGCGGGGCGTGCCGGTGCGGGCGCTGTCGCCCGCCTTCCTGCTGGTGCTCGGCCTGGCGGTGGCCGTGTCCGTGCAGGTCGTGGGCGCGCTGCTGGTGCTCGCGCTGCTCTGCACGCCGGCCGCGGCGGCGGTGCGGGTCACCGCGTCGCCGGTGCTGGCGCCGCTGCTGAGCGCGGCGCTGGCGACGGTGTCGGTGCTGGGCGGGATCCTGCTGTCGATCGGCTCCAGCATTCCGATCAGCCCGTACGTCACCACGATCTCGTTCCTGCTGTACGGGGCGTGCCGCGCGGCGGGCGCCGCCCGGACCCGGCGCGGGTGGACGGCGCGGGGCACGCGCCCCGGCACCGTCCCTACATGATCTTTTGGCGCCCGCCCGGGATTGCGCCCCGGGCGGGCGCCGCACCGCGCATCGCGTTCCGGACATGTCGGATCCCAGATCGCCAGGTCGTTGCGATTCGCTTACCCGGGCGTGGGCATCGCCGCAGGCCGCACGGGAATCGAATCATCTGGACTCTTGCGGCGAACGGGGCGATTGGGAGGGCGCGATGTGGGATTTCGCGGGCCGGGACACCGCTATCGACCTGGGCAGCGCGACCGTGCGGATGCATGTGAAGGGCCGCGGCGTCGTCTGCCGCGAACCGTCGCTCCTCGCACGCTCCCGCGACACCGGGCGCATCCTCGCCCTCGGCGTCCCGGCACGGGAGATGGCCGGGCGGAACCCCGACGTCACGCTCGTGCGGCCCATCCGCGAAGGCGCGCCCACCGAGACCGACGAGGCCGAGTACCTCATGCGGCACCTGGTGCGCCGCCACCACCGGCGCCACTACACCGCGCGACCGCGCCTGGTCGTCACGGTCCCGAGCGGGCTGACCTCCGTCCACTACCGGGCGCTGCAGTTCTCCGCCTACCAGGCGGGCGCGCGCCGCCTCACGCTCGTGCCGACGCCCATCGCCGCCGCCATCGGGATGGGCATGACCTCCTGCGGGCGGCCCGACATCACGGTGATCGCCGACATCGGCGCGGACGTCACCGACGTGGGCGTCATCGCGTTCGGCGGCCTGGTCACCTCCCACACCGCGCACATCGGCGGGTCGGCGCTGGACCGCGCCATCGCCGCGCTCGTCCGCCAGGAGCACGGCATCGCGCTGTCGCTGGCGGGGGCGGAGGCGGCCAAGCTGGAGGTCGGCGCGGTGCCGCCGCTCGGCCGCCGCCCGGTGCGGCAGACCGTCGTGCACGGGCGCGACATCGCCACGGGCATGCCCCGCGGCGTCGTCCTCACCACCGCGGACGTCGCCCGCGCGATCGCCGCCCCGGTGGCGCGGATCGTGGACGCGATCGGCGCCGGGCTCGCCGGCTGCTCGCCCGAGATCTCCGGCGACCTGCTCGGCGTCGGCATCACGCTCACCGGCGGCAGCGCCCGGCTGCCCGGCCTGGAGCGGCTGATCCGGGACCGGACGGGGCTGGGCGCGCGGGTCGGGGACGACACCGGCGACGCGGCCGTGCTCGGCGCCGGGGAGGTGCTGCGGTCCGCCGGGTCGCGGGAGCCGTCGGCCCGCGAGACCTCACCGCGCCCGCACCTGCTGACGACCCTGGCGGAGTACTGACCGCGGCCCGCCGCGGTCGGCGGCCCCGCGCCCGGCGCCGGTTACACTTCCACTCCCATGAGCGACGCACCCGACCGCGAGGGACCGGGAAGCCCGCGGCTGCAGGAGGTCTCCGACGGGATCTTCGCCTACGTCCAGCCCGACGGCACCTGGTGGATCAACAACGCCGGCTTCCTCACGGGCGCGCGGGGGGTGACGAGCGTCGACTCCTGCTCGACCGAGCGCCGCACCCGCGCCTACCTGGAGTCGATCCGGTCGGTCACGGACCGTCCCGTCCGGACACTGGTCAACACCCACCACCACGGCGACCACACCTTCGGCAACTACCTGTTCTCCGGGGCGACCGTCGTCGGCCACGAGGGCACGCGGGAGGGCGCGCTCAGCTGGGGCATGCCGTTCGACGAGCCGTTCTGGACGAAGGTCGACTGGGGCGCCGTCGAGATCGAGCCGCCGTTCCTCACCTACACCGACGGCCTGACCCTGTGGGTGGACGACCTGCGCTGCGAGGTCCGGCACGTCGGCACGCCCGCGCACACCACCAACGACTCCATCGTCTGGATCCCCGAACGGCGGGTGCTGTTCTGCGGCGACCTGCTGTTCAACGGCGGCACCCCGTTCCTGATGCAGGGCTCGGTCTCGGGCGCGGTCGAGGTCCTGGAGGAGGTCGTCGCGCCGCTGGGCGCGGAGACGATCGTCCCCGGGCACGGGCCCGTCGCCGGTCCCGAGCTCATCGACCAGGTGCTCGGCTACGCGCGGTTCGTCCAGGCGACCGCGGCCGAGGCCCGGCAGGCCGGGCTCGCGCCGCTGGAGGCCGCCCGCGAGGCCGACCTCGGCCCGTACGCGGAGCTGACCGACCCCGAGCGCCTCGTGGGCAACCTGCACCGCGCCTACGCCGAACTGGACGGGCAGCCGCCCGGCGCGCCGATCGACCTGGTCGCCGCCCTCGACGACATGGTCGCCTTCAACGGGGGCCGCCCGCTCACCTGCCGCGCGTAGCGGCGCGTCAGCGCAGCTCGGCCGCGGTGACCAGGCGGATGTGGGCGGTGGCCCAGGCGCGGGTCATGCCCTCCGGGTCGTCCCCCGCGAGCGCCGCGGTGAGGGCGGCGAGCGTCCCGGCGCAGGTGCGCAGGCCGACGCGCTCCAGCGTCGCGCCCGCGCGGACGAGGCGCTCCCGCACGCCGGACGGCAGGCGCAGGAGGCCGCGGTGGGCCGCCTGCGCGCAGGCGGCGAGCGCCTCGTCCAGGGCATCGCCGAGCGGATCGGGCACGGCCTCGGGCGGGGCCCCGAGGGCGGCGGTGCCGTCGCCGGGGGCCAGGTCGGGGACGACGGGGCCGCCGGCGGTCAGCACGGCGAACGGGTCGATGACGAGGCCCCCGCGGTCCCTGCGGACGGCGCCCGACACGAACCGGGGCTCGGTCGCGAGCGCGTCGGCCAGGGCGTCCAGCGCGGCGGGCCGGTGGGGGCTGTAGTCGGCGGAGACGACGGCCGGGACGCCCGCCGCGTCGGCGACCACGGCCTCCAGCCGCTGCGCCCCGGGACGGTAGCCGATGTGGCGGACCTCGGCGATCTCGACGACGCGGACGAGCTCCGCCTCCACGCGGGGCCGCACGAGCCGGGGCGGGAGCGCGTCCAGGGCCCGCCCCTCGGCGGCCAGGTCGCGCACGAGCAGCCCGGCGGGCAGGCCCTCCCAGGTGTCGCCGAGCGGGGTGACCGTCGTCTTCGCGATCCGCCCGGAGGTGACCCGGACGACCCGTCCGGCGCTGCGCGAGGCGCTCTCGGACACGACGTTCGCGGCGGCGAGGGACCGCAGCGGCGCCCCGAGGACGCGGCGCCCGGCCAGGTCTGCGCCGGTGAGCCGGTCGCCGTCCGGGACGTCCCAGCGCCGCTTCAGCACCAGGACGACGCCGGTGGCGGTGTGCGCGAGGAAGACGTCGGCGGTGCGGGCCTCGGGCGTGCCGCCGACACGGC
>NZ_JBFARL010000323.1:0-5774 GCF_040674655.1 Actinomadura sp. NPDC049753
CCGGGACGGCGCCCGCAACCGGGCCCGCACCGCGCCCGCGGTCGCCGCGATCATGGCGGCCGTGGCGGGCGTCACCGCGTTGGCCATCGGGGGCGCCAGCGACTTCCGGCAGCGGCAGGTGGAGTACCAGGCGCAGCTGCCCCACGGCTCGGCGCTGATCCGGGTGCCGCAGGGCAAGGCCGAGGGCGCCGCGGCGGCCGCCATCCGGGGCGACCTGCCGGGCGTGCCCCTCGTCCCGATGCGCACCCTTCCCGGACCCTGGGGGGAATGCCTGGCCGAGGACAGCTCGAAGTGCCCCACGCTGTCCTTCTCGGTGGAGCGCGACGGGGCCTCCAATGAGATCCTGCCGATCGTGGTCGGCGGCTCCCGGGAGGCCCGGATGCTGCTCGGCCGCGACGATCCCGCGGTGTCCGCGGCGCTGGCCGCGGGCAAGATCGTCCTGTTCCGGGTGCGGCCGCCCGACCGCGGGACGGTCACCGCCGCCGCGACCTACTGGGACGACGACCAGGAGCACACGATCGCGACGATCAAGGACCTGCCGGCCGTCGCCGCCCAGGGCGACCCGCACGTGCCGGCCATCGTCCCGCCCGCGGTCGCGGACACGCTCGCCGCGAAGGCGGGCGTGCCCATCCGGACGGAGGCGTACGGGGTCGACCGCGCCGACCACAGGGTCACCAAGGCCGAGCAGGCACGGCTGACCAGGACCATGAAGAACTTCAGCGACGACGACGGCGCCGTCCGCGTCGAGCGGGGCTTCACCGAGTCGTACGGGAGCGTCACGCTGATGCTCGGCGCGGCCGCGGCCGCCCTGGCGCTCGGCGCCACCCTGATCGCCACCGGGCTCGCCGCCGCGGACGCACGTCCCGACCTGGCCACCCTGCGCGCCGTCGGCGCCCGGCCCCGCACCGGCCGGCTGCTGACGATGGGCCGGGGCGCCTTCATCGCCGGGCTCGGCTGCTGGCTCGGCATCGCCGGCGGGCTCGTCCCCGGCCTCGCGGTGACGCGCCCGCTCACCGACAGCCTGGAGGAGACCGGCGCCGCCCCGCACGGCACGATCGTCGACATCCCGTGGCTGCTGCTGGCCGCGATCGCGATCGGCGTCCCGCTCGTCGCGGCGTGCGTCGCCGGCGCGGTGACCGGCGGCCGCCTCCCGGCGGTCCGGCGCACCGCGGGGTAGGAGCCCCGGGGCCGCTCAACCACGCGCCGGCGCTGGTGATAGCGTCCGGCGCGTGGTCGAGGCGGTGGCGGTGCAGGAACCGGCGGGCGGCTCCTCCGCGGGCCGCGGGGGCGCCCGGCGCCGGCGTGCCGCCCTGACGGCGCTGGTCGCGGCGAGCGCGCTGCTGTACGGGACGTACTCGCTGATGCGGCTGCGCGCCTTCCGGACGGGCAGCTACGACCTGGTGATCTTCGACCAGGCGATCCGCTCCTACAGCCGGTTCGGCCTGCCGGTCGCCATCGTCAAGGGCGTCCACAACGACTTCGGCCCGGACTTCTCGATCCTCGGCGACCACTTCTCGCCGATCCTCGCGCTGCTCGCCCCGCTCTACTGGATCCACGACGGACCGGCGACCCTGCTGGTCGCCCAGGCCGTCCTGCTCGCGCTCGCGATCCCGCCGATCTGGCGGTACACCGAGCGCAGGCTCGGCGCCCGCGCCGCCTACTGCGCCGCGGGCGCCTACGCGCTGTCCTGGCCGATCGCCGAGGCGCTCGCCTTCGACTTCCACGAGGTCGCCTTCGTGCCGCCGCTGTCGGCGCTGATGGTCGAGCGGCACGACGCGGGACGGCGGCTCCAGGCGGCCGCCGCCGCGTTCGCCCTGCTCCTGGTGAAGGAGGACATGGGGCTGCTGCTCGCGGGCTTCGGCCTCTACCTGCTCACCCGTCCCACCGGGCGCGGGCGGCGGAGCCTGCGCGGCCTGCGCGGCCTGCGCGGACTCCTGCCGCCGGGCGACCGGCGGGCGGGGCTGGCCTACGTCGCGGCGGGGCTCGCCGCGACCTGGGCCTGCTCGCGCGTGGCCGTCGCGGCGTTCGGCGGGGACAACGACTACTACTGGGCGTACGGGGCGCTCGGCCCCGACCTTCCCCACGCCGCGGTGCACGCCGTCACCCATCCCTGGGACGTCCTTCGCGTCCTCGGCGACCCGCCGCAGAAGCTCCTCACGATGGCTCTGGTGCTGCTCCCGCTGCTCCTTCTGCCGCTGGCGTCGCCGCTCACCCTCACCGCCGTCCCGCTGCTCGCCGAGCGGATGCTCGCCAGCCGGTTCAGCAACTGGTGGGAGCCCCACTACCACTACAACGCCTTCATCGTCGCCGTGCTCGTCCTGGCGGCCGCCGACGGCGCGGCCCGTCTGCGCGGACGGGCCCGGTTCGCGCGAGGCGCGCCGGGACGGCTGCCGTCCGCCGCGCCGATGGCGGGGATCCTCGCGGTCACCGTCGCCTGCGCGCCGTTCTTCGCCTACCGCCACCTCGCCGACCCCGCGCTGTGGCGGCCGAACGAGCGGGCCCGGGCCGCGTCCGCGGCCGTCGCGCGCATCCCGGACGGCGCGCTCGTCGAGGCCGCCAACGGGCTCGGCCCGGCGCTGACGTCCCGCGCCCGCGTGCTGCTGTGGGACGACACCTCGCACGGCGCGCCCTGGGTGATAGCCCAGGTGGAGCGGCTGGAGTTCCCCTTCGCCTCGCCTGCCGAGCAGCGGCGGAGGGTCGAGGGGCTCAAGGCGGAGGGGTACCGGGAGGTCTTCCGGAGAGAGGGCTACGTCGTCCTGCACAAGGACGTCCCCGACCCCTGGTGAGGCGGGGCCTCGGGGCGGGTCCCCGGTAAGGCGAACGCCTGATAAGGCGAAACGCGGCTTTTGGACAGATTGTCCGAATGACCGATCATCGTCGCACGGGTAAGAATTCGAGTGAAGGCGCCTCCCGGCCAATCATCCCTATCCTTTCTGGGTACTTTGCCAGATACTTGAAGAAAGCCGTTGCGGCCGGGGCCGGCGCGGGAGGAGAGCCTGCGCGAACACCTCGTGACCTCGGCCGGAGCGGGCCTTGGGGCGTGCGCATGAGCGGTGTGAAGCTGAACGGCGGCGAGGCGGCGGCACCGGTGGGCCGTGGCCCGGAATTTCTCGCCCGGCGGGCAATGCGACAGGCAGGCGAATCCCCGACGATCCGCGCGGCGGACCGGGGAACCGGGCACGGCGGGGAGCCGTGACATGCCGGGGCAGGACGACATGTCGGCGCGGGAGGACAGGGACGTCCGGCGCTTCGAGACGTGCGGGCGGGCGTGGATCGGCGTCCTGCGGCACGTGTGGGCGGCCGGCGAGGCGGGGCTGGAGGACGGCGGGCCCATCATCGAGGGGCCGCCGCTGCTGTTCGAGATCTGCTCGCTGAGCTGGGAGGACCCGATCCTGCGCGAGTACGGCGACCGGGCGCGCCTGGTCCGCCGGGCGCAGGAGCGCACCCGCCGGGCCGTCCGCGGGCGGTTCTGGCCGCGGCTGCACGACCTGCAGGGCCACGACCAGATCCGGTGGGTGGTGGACCTGCTGCGCGCGAGACCGTGGACCACCAGCGCCTGGATCTCGCTCACGATCCCGGGCGAGCCGGCCGACGGGCTGCCGGCGCTGACCGCGCTGTCGTTCCGCATCCGCGGCTACCGGCTGATCATGACGGCGATGTTCCGGTCGCAGAACGTCCACCGCGCCTACCTGGCCTACATCCCCCTCCGCGAGGTGCAGGTCCAGGTCGCCGACGAGCTGGGGCTGCCGCCCGGGCCGCTGCGTGTGTTCGTGGACGTCCCGCACGTGCACGTCGGCGACGTCGAGCGGGTCGCGTCCGTGCTCGCCTCCGTGCCGGAGCCGAACGCCGCCTGACGAATCGACACAACGCAGGACGAACCGGAGTTACTGGCGGGTCTTTCCCTGCCGCGAACCCCCGCCGCCCCCGGGTTATAGACTCACCGGAGGGGGCGAGGGCACGACGAGGTGACTCGCGACTTCACCTGCACAGCACACGAACACCTACTTTTCTCGAAGGACTGTTTTCACTTGAGCAAGCCCGTCGTCCTCGTCGCAGAAGAACTCTCCCCGGCCGGCATCGCCGTCCTGGAGGCCGACTACGACGTCCGCCACGTCGACGGCAGCGACAAAGAACAGCTGCTGCCCGCCGTCGCCGACGTGGACGCCCTGATCGTCCGCAGCGCCACCAAGGTCACCGCCGAGGTGTTCCGGCACGCCAAGAGGCTCCGGGTCGTCGCCCGGGCCGGCGTCGGCCTCGACAACGTCGACGTGGAGGCCGCCACCAAGGCCGGCGTGATGGTCGTCAACGCGCCCACGTCCAACATCGTCACCGCCGCCGAGCACGCGATCGCGCTGCTCCTGGCCACCGCCCGGAACGTGCCGCAGGGCCACTCCGCGCTCAAGCAGGGCGAGTGGAAGCGCTCCAAGTACACCGGCGTCGAGCTCCAGGGCAAGACCGTCGGCGTGCTCGGCCTCGGCCGCATCGGCGTCCTCGTCGCCCAGCGCCTCGCCGCCTTCGACATGAACGTGATCGCCTTCGACCCCTACGTCCAGGCCGCCCGCGCCGCGCAGCTCGGCGTGAAGCTCGTCACGCTCGACGAGCTGCTCCGCGAGAGCGACTTCATCACCGTCCACCTGCCGAAGACGCCCGAGACCCTCGGCCTCATCGGCGACCGCGAGCTCCAGCAGGTCAAGCCGTCCGTCCGCATCGTCAACGCCGCCCGCGGCGGCATCGTCGACGAGGCGGCCCTCGACCTCGCGCTCAAGGACGGCCGCGTCGCCGGCGCCGGCATCGACGTGTTCAGCACCGAGCCGTGCACCGAGAGCCCGCTGTTCCACCACGACAGCGTCGTCGTCACCCCCCACCTCGGCGCCAGCACCCACGAGGCGCAGGAGAAGGCGGGCACCCAGGTCGCCCGCTCCGTGAAGCTCGCGCTGTCCGGCGAGTTCGTCCCGGACGCGGTGAACGTGCAGGGCGGCGCCGTCGCCGAGGACGTCAAGCCCGGCCTGCCGCTCGCCGAGAAGCTCGGCCGCATCTTCACCGCCCTCGCCGGCGGCGTCCCCGTCCGGCTGGACGTGGTGGTCCGCGGCGAGATCGCCGAGCACGACGTCAAGGTCCTGGAGCTGGCCGCGCTCAAGGGCGTCTTCGTGGACGTCATCGAGGAGGCCGTGACCTTCGTCAACGCGCCGCTGCTGGCCCGCGACCGCGGCGTCGAGGTCACCCTCACCACCAGCGAGGACAGCCCCGACTGGCGCAACGTCGTGCAGGTGCGCGGCACCATGTCCGACGGCTCCGTCGTGTCGGTGTCGGGCACCCTCACCGGCCCCAAGCACGCCGAGCGGCTCATCGAGATCAACGGCTACAACATGGAGCTCGTCCCGACCGAGCACATGGCGTTCTTCTCCTACGTCGACCGCCCCGGCATCGTCGGCGCGGTCGGCAAGCTGCTCGGCGACGAGCAGGTCAACATCGCCGGCATGCAGGTCGGCCGCGACGCCAAGGGCGGCAAGGCGCTCATCGCGCTCACCGTCGACTCGGCCATCGCGCCCCAGCTCGTCGACGCCATCAGCCGCGAGGTGGGCGCCGACATGGGCCGCCGCGTCGACCTGGAAGGCTAGTCGGGGTCCGGGGGTCGCCCCCGGGAACGACGTGGAGGCCGGCCGTCACGGCGGCTGAGCTTCGGGCGGGCCCGTGGCCCAGGTCGCGGCGGATCGCCGGCCCGCCGCCGCGCGGACGGAGCAGCAGGCTCCTCGGGGTGCCGACCGACAGGATCG